>NZ_JBSGUS010000012.1:0-253029 GCF_053608045.1 Kribbella sp. NPDC055071 | reverse complement strand
CGGTGGTGTGGGTCAAGGGTCGAAGATCGCGCAGCGACGCCGAAGGCGCCCTTGACGCACACCACCGCGACCAGCACGATCACGCAGCCCGGAGACCGCGCCACCACAGTTGCCTCGCGCACACCCACACGAGCCGGCGAATCCACCCACCCGCGCCCCCGCCGCAGGCGGCAACAGGACCAGCCGCCCCGCAGGCAGCAACAGGACCAACCGCCGCGCAGCGGCGACCAATCAACCCACACATCCGTCACAAGAAGGCGGGTTTTCCGTCCGCCCAGGCGCGGATCGCCGCGAAGTCCCCCGCAGCCAGCCCGATCCGCGCATCCACCGGGTACACCAACTGATGCTCGCCATCGAAACGCTCCACCTCAGCGTCACCCACCTCGTCGTCGACCCAGACGAACGGACGGTTCCCCACCCAGTCGGCGACGTACGGCGTTTTCCACGAGCCTCGTCGTACCGGCGTCCGCGACGGCCAGAGGATCACGGGGAGGTCAGGCAATCCCAGGAGCGGCGCGAGGAGACGGTTGGCGCCATGCTCCCAGCTGGTCGCCCAGGCCAGGTCGAAGGTCTCCGCGAGTGCGTTGAGCTCGACTCCGTGCTGCTGATTGAGCAGGATGCGCCAGGTCTTGGAGCCCTCGGTGAGCTCGTGCCGCTCGTACCCGGGCGGGATCCCGTCGGCGCGATGCGGGTTCAACGGACCGTCGAAGTCGAGCAACAGCAGCGGGCGCATCACCCAAAGTTACGCCGATGCGAGGGATTGTCGGTACGGGGTCGTAGGGTCTGGGGGTGGCTTTGGAGACGTCGGCGGATGCGCCTGCGGCCGTTCGGACCATCGCGAACGGGATCGCCAGCTGGATCAACCAGCTCGGCGCCGTGTGGGTCGAAGGGCAGCTGACGGACGTCTCGATCGGACGCGGTACGACGACGGTCTTCGGGACACTGCGGGACACCGACGCCGATATCTCGTTGCGATTCACCTGTAATCGCAGGGTGTTCGAGGCGGTCGATCCGCCGGTGACCGACGGATCGCGCGTCGTGGTGAACGCCAAGCCGAACTTCTTCGCCCGCCGCGGCACCCTCGCCCTCGCGGTGAACGAGATCCGCCACGTCGGCATCGGTGAGCTGCTGGCCCGGATCGAGCGGCTCAAGCAACTGCTCGCGGCCGAGGGCCTGTTCGCGTCGTACCGGAAGAAGCAGCTGCCGTTCCTGCCGCACACGATCGGGCTGATCTGTGGACGCGATTCGGCGGCCGAGCGCGACGTCCTGGAGAACGCGAAGCGCCGATGGCCGGCCGTCGCGTTCCGGATCGAGTATGCGTCGGTGCAGGGACCGTCCGCGGCCGGTGAGGTGATGACGGCGCTGCGGAAGCTGGACGCGGACGACTCGGTCGAGGTGATCGTGATCGCGCGTGGCGGTGGTTCGCTGGAGGATCTGCTGCCGTTCTCGGACGAGGGACTGATCCGCGCGGTCTCACAGGCGAAGACGCCGATCGTGAGCGCGATCGGGCACGAGCCGGATTCCCCGCTGCTCGATCTGGTCGCGGACCTGCGCGCGTCCACCCCGACCGATGCGGCGAAGCGGATCGTGCCGGATGTGCGCGAGGAGCTGGACGGCGTCCGGCTGCTGCGCGAGCGTGGCCTGCGAGCGATCACGTCCTGGCTGGATCGAGAGCTGCATGGGCTGGCCGCGATCAGGAGCAGGCCGGTGCTCGCGGCGCCAGTGTCGGACCTGCAGCGGCGATCCGACGAGGTGGCCGCGCTGATCGAGCGGAGCCGGCGGACGCTGACCCACCGGCTGGACCGGGCCAGTGACGACATCTCGCACCGGTTGGCGAGCGTACGGGCGTTGTCCCCGAAGGCAACGTTGGAGCGCGGGTATTCGGTGCTGCAGTTGGCCGACGGAACCGCCGTACGGGAAGTGGCGCAGGTTGCGGCCGGTGACGTGCTGCAGGCGCGCGTCAGTGACGGCCGCTTTGAGGTCGAAGTCAAGCCCGAGGAGAACACGTGAGCGGCGACCGTCCGGAGATGTCCTACGAGCAGGCGCGCGAGGAGCTCGTCGAGGTGGTCCGCAAACTCGAGGCCGGCGGCACCTCGCTCGAGGAGTCACTCGCGCTGTGGGAGCGCGGCGAGGAGCTCGCCGCCACCTGCCAACGCTGGCTCGACGGCGCCCGTGAGCGCCTGGCCAAGGCTCAGGCCGCTCACGAGGAGAAGTCTTAGGTCAGCACACCGGTCGCCAGGGCGCGGAGACCTGGCTTCATCCGGGCGAGTGTGAAGCCCTCGGAGCGCAGCGCCTGGTGCAGATCCGCGGCCAGCGGCGCCAGGAGCAGGTGTGCCGTGTAGTCGGCGTCCAGCTCAGGGCGGGCCTCCTCGATGAGCATCACGAGGTGCCGGTGCCAGAGCCGGTAGGAGCCGATCCGGTACCGGGCGCCGTCGGATGCGTTCTCGCTGTCCAGGAAGAGCTCGACGTGGCGGTCGAGCAGGTCGAGGTAGGCGTCCAGGAATGCCACCACCCGATCGATTGCGGGAGCTCCAGGTCCCAGCGGCGGTGAGCCGGTCAGGATCTTCGCCTGCAGCTCCTGTTCCCGCTCGTCGAGAAGCGCGACCGCCAGACCCGCGCGGTCGCCGAAGCGCCGGAAGACCGTGCCCTTCCCGACCCCCGCCTCGGCCGCGATCGCGTCCAGCGACACGTTCTTCACGCCGTGCTCGGTGAACAGACGGTCGGCCGCCTCGAGCACGCGCAAGCGATTCCGCCGGGCGTCGGCCCGCTCGGGGCGCGGCTCACCCAGGACCGGCAACCCTCGTTGTGAACCGGACTGCGGTCCGGTACTGTCGCTCATAAGACGGACTGTAGTCCGCTAACGACTGTGGAGGAAGCATGAACACTCGGATCGCGATCGCGTTCCACTCCGGCGCCGGGCACACCGCGAAGCAGGCGGAAGCGGTCGCCGCCGGCGCCGCGTCCGTGCTGGGCACCGTGATCGACCTCGTGCCGCTCGACGAACTGACCGAGGACGTCTGGGCGCGCCTGGCCGCCGCGGACGGGATCGTCTTCGGGGCACCGACGTACATGGGAAGTCCCAGCGCTGTCTTCAAGGCGTTCGCGGAGGCGAGCGTCAGGGTCTGGGCGGCCGACTTGGGTTGGCGGGACAAGATCGCCGCCGGGTTCACGAACTCGAAGGCGATGTCCGGAGACAAGCTGAACAGCCTGGTCGACCTCGCCGTATTCGCGGCCCAGCACGGGATGATCTGGGTCGGCCTGGACATCTACCCCGGCTGGGCCGAGAGCACCGCAAGCATCGAGGACCTCAACCGGCTCGGCAGTTGGCTGGGCGCGATGGCGCAATCCGATGCCGACTTGTCGGCCGAGAAGGCGCCACCGGCGACGGATCTCCGTACGGCGTATGCACTCGGCGCGCGGGTCGCCACCATCACCAGCCGCCACCTCCGGGGAGCAGTGGCGGCGTAATGGCGTGGCTGGTGTTGCTAGCGGCAGCGGCGTTCGAGATCGCGTTCGCGATCAGCCTGAAGCCGAGTGAAGGGCTCAGCCGGTTGTGGCCGACGATCGGGGTGCTCGTGTTCGGCGCGATCTCGGTCGTGCTGCTGGCCAAGACGCTTGATCGGCTGCCGGTCGGTACGGCGTACGCGGTGTGGACCGGGCTGGGTTCGGTCGGCGTGGTGACGCTCGGGATCGTCTTGTTTCACGAGCCGATCACGCCGGCCCGACTGGCCTGCATCGCCCTCATCGTGGCCGGCGTCGTCGGCCTTCGACTGGTCGGCGCGGAATAGGCGCTGTAGGGGCGCTCAGTGCGGTGCGCGGCGGCGCGGGCGGGAGTGGCTCGGCAGCGGGACCGGGTGAGTGTCGACGGGCGGACCTTCGAAGGCGCCGGGGGTGAAATGACCCGGGGCTCCGGAGAAGCCGGCGACCAGGCGGCGGTAGTCGTCCCAGGTGTCGGCCCGGGGCGGAACGTTGCCGATGGCATCTACCTGGGTAATCGGGTAGCGGCCGTCGTCGATCAGCTCCCAGAGGTCGCCGTCGCTACGCAGTCCGCGCAGCTCGCCGAACAGCTCCCGCCCGAACCAGCAGGGATGACCGTGGCCGTCGTCGTACCGGCTGACTCCGATCGGGGTGGCCGGTCCGGCGACCTCGGCGACGAGCGACCAGACGGTGGCCGAGGTCACACCGGGCTGGTCGCCGAGGAGTACGACGATGCCGTCGGTCCGACGGTCCACCGCGTCCAAGGCCGGAACGATCGATGAGCTGCCGGTGTCCGCATGAGGTGATTCGACCACGCGGGCGCCGTCGAGATCGACGCGATCGTGGACCTGGTCCGATGCACTTCCGAGCGTGACGATCAGCTGATCGAAGCCGCAGTCGCGCGCGACGTCCAGGCTCGCACCGAGCAGAGTCTCGCCGTGATAGGCCAGCAACTGCCACGGCACGCCGAGGTGTGGCGAAGCGTCGGCGCCCAGCAAGAGGCCGGTGACGAACATCGGCGGATCAACTCCCCGCCCGGGACGGCAGGACCAACTCAGGGCTCCTCGCGCTTTTCCCCGAGCGTGTACAAAGCCGAGGTTCGATGGAACCCCGCGGCGGACAGTTGTGTCAACGACCGTCCGGAACGTGGTCAGGAAACCCCGGGAAAATGGTCAGCGCAACGTCGATGCAAACGCTTCAAGGGCGGGATATCCGGCGTTTCCGGTGACGATCGTGGTGACTCCGGAACCGGCCAGAACCAAGGCGTTCTCGCCCTTGCGGTCGAGCAGGATCTTGCGCTGCCAGACGACGTTTCCGACCGTCGCCGTACCGTCGTCGGAGGTGCGGCCGAGTTTGTCGGACTGGAATTGCGGGCGGGTCACATTCGACTGCTCGAGACCGACGTATTTCTTCTGGTCGGTAACAACGCCGAGGTGCCAGGTCATCGGCGCCTGCTCGGAGGCCAGGAATTCCACACTGGTCGCCTGCCAGCCGGACGGCATCGGCTCGGGGCCGCGGACCCAGGAGGCGGCTTTGCGGGCGTCCTCGAGCTGCGCGGTGTACTCGACCGCGCGGACCTTCTCCTCCTTCGGCCGCCAGGTGACGATCATCAGGAACGCGACCACGACGAAACAGGCCAGCAGCGCCCAGACCATGTTGGTCATCGTGCGCGCCTTGGCCCGGTCCTTGCGGTTCTGCTCGCGGTAGGCGATCGCCTCGGCCCGCGCTCGCGCCTTCTCCCGAGCCCCTTCTTCGGCCGCGGCTTCGTCCTGACTTGTCGTACCCATGCCACGAGTGTCCCATCTCGCTGAAAGGTCCGATCACCGCGTTGGCTACGATCCGTTGGCATGAAGACGCCACTTGCCGGGACCAAGTTTGAGCAGGCCCGATGACGGCACCCGTCCTCGTCGTCGGCGAGGCTCTGGTGGACATCGTCGGGCCGGCCCGTTCGGCGCCTAACGGCAATGGGCGCACCGGCAACGGACGCGGTGGCAACGCGACTCCGGGTGGGTCTCCTGCGAATGTCGCGGTCGGGCTGGCGCGCCTCGGCGTACCGACCGAGCTGGTGACGCGGATCGGGACCGACGCGTACGGCGACCAGCTCGGCGCTCACCTCTTCGGGAACGGGGTCCAGCTCGCGCCCGGCTCGGTGGATCCTGGATTCCGGACCAGTACGGCGACCGCGACACTCGACGCGCAGGGCGTTGCGACGTACGAGTTCGACATCACCTGGGAACCGCCCGCGCTCTCGCTGTCGCGGGGTTGCCCGGCGATCCACACCGGGTCGATCGCGACCGTGCTCGAGCCCGGCGCGGACGCGATCCGCGAGTTCCTCACCTCGGTGGTCGACCAGCCGGTCACCGTCACCCTCGACCCGAACGCACGACCGTCGATCACCCCGGACCCGGTCTCGACCTGGACCGCCGTACGGGCGTTGGCCGCACTGTCTGATCTGGTCAAGCTCAGCGACGAAGACTGTGAGTTCCTGCGGCCCGGGTCGTCGCCGGAGGACATCGCCGCGGAGTTGCTGACCGCCGACCGGACACAGTGCGTGGTGATCACCCGCGGCGGTCACGGCGCGATCGGGGTCAGCCGGGACACGCGGGTCGACGTACCGGCGCCGGTGATCGAGGTGGTCGACACGGTCGGCGCAGGCGACTCGTTCATGTCGGCTCTGATCGCCGGTCTGCACTCGCGCGACCTGCTGGGCGCGACCCGGTTGGCCGGATTGACGTTCGAGGATCTGCGCGATGTCGTCGACTACGCGGTGAAAGCCGCTGCGATCACCTGCACGCGGCACGGCGCCGACCCGCCGACTGCCACCGAACACGCGGCACAATGGGGTTCGTGACGGTGCCGGACGATTCCTGGAGCTCCCAACTGGAGTCCAGTGGACGCGTGGTCTTCCGGCCGCGGCGCCTGCGGCTGGTGGTGCGGCTGATCGGATTCGCGCTGCTGATGGCGCTGTCGGTGTGGACGAACGTCGATCACTTCCGCTCGGGCGAGGCGTCCGGACCGCTCGGCGTGTTCCGGCTGACCGCGCTGGCGGCGTTCGTGTACGGCACCGGACTGACGCTGTGGCAGCTGATCGCGAACAAGCCGGTCGTCACGATCGACGCCGACGGGATCACTCGCGGCCGGTCACTGCCGTGGTCCGGGATCACCAAGATCGACGATCCGAGTGGGGTGCCGGGGTTCCGCGCCGTACTGGTCCAACCGGTCGATCGCCGGACGCGCCCGATCAGCATCCCCCAGGACAACGTCGACAACCTCGACGACCTGACCCCCTGGCTCCGTTCCTTGCTGGACGAGCATCAGGCCTAGGTCGTGTCTGGCAGTCCCTCGCCAGACACGACCTAGCTAACGCTGCTGCGGACTGCGCTGAGGTGGTCGCGGGAGCGCTGGGCCGCGAGGTCCGGGTCGCGGTCGCGGATCGCGTCGGCGATCGCCTCGTGGGCCGCCTGATCGTGCCTGTGCCGATGCTGGTCGTCCAGCTTCAGCATGTCGATCATCGCCCGCCGGATCCGCGGCACGAACGTGTCGAACAGCTCGGTCAGTACGGCGTTGTGCGCGGCCGTCACGACCGCACGATGGAACGCCAGATCGGCCTCGACGTACCAGTCGTCCGGTGATTTCTCCGACGCCTTCTTCCGATCGGCCAGCGTGTAGCGGAACGCCTTCAGATCGGCCGGCGTACGACGGGAGGCGGCCAGCCGGGCCGCCTCTGTCTCGATCGCCAGCCGGCCCTCCAGGACATCGGTGATGTCTGCCCGGCGCAGCACCTTGTCCCAGTCCTCGACCGCCTGCAGGGCGATCACGAAGACGCCGGCACCTTGGCGGCTCTCGAGCACCCGGCGGCCGGCGAGCTCGCGGACGGCCTCGCGGATCGTCGACCGGCCGACGCCCAGCTGCGCTGCGAGCGTGGTCTCGCCCGGGAGCTTCTGGCCGATCGGCCACTCACCGTCGCCGATCCGGCGCAGCAGCTCCTCGGCTGCCTGCTCGGCGAGCGGGTGACGGCGAATCATGCGGGTCAGTCTAGAGGCCTGCAGGTTGTCAGCTTGTCTGAGGAGTTGGTTTGGGGTTAGCGTGCTCCCATGTCCTCGATCAGCCCGGCCAGGAGCCCGCTTCCGGGCCACCTGCGTGACCCCCTCGCGGGGCTTCTCCTTCACCGCCACGGCGGGAGCTGATCCGACCGGCGCTCCCCTCGTGGAGTGCCGTCGTACGCCGGTCTGCTCGCACCTGTGCCCGCACCTCTGCTCGCACCGACCGAAGGACAGACCGTGAACTGGAACCGCCAGCAGCACTCCCCCCTGCCCAGTCACCGCTACCGCGACATCTTCGCGAAGGTGCCGGTCGCGCCGATCGACCGGGAGTGGCCGGATCGCCGGATCACCACCGCGCCGCTGTGGGTGCCGGTCGATCTCCGCGACGGGAACCAGGCACTGCCGGACCCGATGGATCCGGACCGGAAGCGCCGGCTCTTCGAGCTGATGGTTGCCATCGGCTACAAAGAGATCGAGGTCGGTTACCCGTCCGCGTCGCAAACCGACTTCGACTTCGTCCGGCTGCTGGTGGAGTCGGAGCTGGTGCCTTCCGATGTCACCATCGTCGTGTTCACGCCGGCTCGGCGTGATCTGATCGAGCGGACCGTCGAGTCCGTCGCGGGGATGCGTGGTGACGTGGTGATCCACCTGTACGCCGCGACCGCGCCGGTGTGGCGGGACGTCGTGCTTCGTCGTACGCAGGACGAACTGGCGTCGATGATCTATGCCGGCGCCGAGGACATCCTGTCGTTGGCCGGGGACTCGGTGCGGTTCCAGTTCTCGCCTGAGGTGTTCAATCTGACTGAGCCGGATTTCGTGCTGGAGCTGGCCGATCAGCTCACGAAGCGGTGGGATGCGACGCCGGAGCGGCCGGTCATCCTCAATCTGCCGGCCACGATCGAGGCCGCGACGCCCAATGTGTACGCGGACCAGATCGAGTACATGCACAAGAACCTGCCTCGGCGCGACGGCGTGATCCTGTCGGTGCACCCGCACAATGACCGTGGGACCGGCATCGCGTGCGCGGAGCTCGCCGTACTGGCTGGTGCGCAGCGGGTCGAGGGATGCATCTTCGGCAACGGCGAGCGGACCGGGAACGTGGACATCGCGACGCTCGCGCTGAATCTGCACGCGCAGGGCGTGGACCCGATGATCGACTTCTCCGATATCGATGGGATCCGGGAGGTGGTCGAGTACTGCACGCGGATGCCGATCCATCCGCGGCATCCGTACGTCGGGGAACTCGTGTACACCGCATTCTCGGGTACGCACCAGGACGCGATCCGGAAGGGGTTCGCTGTCCAGGGGTCCGGGGACTGGGAGGTGCCGTACCTGCCGATCGATCCGGCGGACGTCGGGCGCGGGTACGAGGCGGTGGTCCGGGTCAACAGCCAGTCGGGTAAGGGTGGGATCGCGCACGTACTGGAGTCTGTGTACGGCGTGTCGCTGTCGCCGGCCGAGGAACGGACGTTCGCGCGGCACGTGCAGCGGCACACGGACGCGAGTGGGCGCGAAGCGAGTGCGGAAGAGTTGAAGGCGCTGTACGAGGAGGTTTTCGGGTGCTCGAACTGAAGGACGTCGACTTCGTCCGCGACGGCAAACTGCTGCTCGGCGGGGTCTCGTTGACCGTGCTGGAGGGTGAGCGCTGGGCGCTGCTCGGGCCGAACGGTGCTGGGAAGAGCACGCTGCTCGGTTTGTGTGGCGCGATCACCCACCCGACGCGCGGGACGGTCGAGATCCTCGGCAAGCGGCTCGGGGCGGTCGACATCCGGACGCTGCGCGAGTCGATCGGGCATGTGAATCCGCGGCATCCGCTGCGGTCGCCGTTGAGCATCGTGGAGATCGTCCTCACCGGGCTGACCGGGACGATCGAGCTCATGCCGCGCTGGGAGGCGACGGCCGCTCAGCGGTCCCGGGCGCTCGAGTTGATCGAGCTGTTGGGGATCAGCGCGCTGGCCGCCTCGCCTTGGACCACGCTGTCCCAGGGTGAGCGCGGCCGGGCGCTGATCGCGCGGGCGCTCATCTCGGATCCGCGGCTCCTGCTTCTGGACGAGCCGTCGACCGGCCTCGACGTGGCAGCCCGCGAGCAGCTGCTCGAGACGCTCGACCAGATCCACGTCTCACATCCCGACCTGGCGTGGGTGCTCGTCACCCACCACCTCGAGGAGCTCCCGACCTGCACCACCCACGCAGCCCTCCTCCGCGAGGGCCGCGTCCTGGCGGCCGGCCCGTCCGACGAGACCCTCACAACCGACCTCATCTCACAAACCTTCAACCACCCCATCCACATAACCCGCCACACAGGCCGCTGGACCGCCACCACGCACCGAGGACCAACTACAGTGACCTGACTTCCGAGCCACGTGGGGGGACACATGACGGTAATGGGCGAGCGGTCACCCGAAGCCTGGACGACCGAACTGCAACGCACCGGCCGTGTCGTGTTTCCGCTGCGCCGCCGGTCGGTGCTCCTGGGCCTCGCCTACGTGATTCCGGTGACAGCTTTCGCAGCGATCAGGATGCCCGATGTGCTGGGTTCCGGACGCGTGGAGCGAATCAGCATCTTTGCCGCGCTCGTTCTGTACGCCGTCGCCGTAGCAGCCGCCGCCTGCCAGCTGATCGTTCAACGCCCAGTCGTCGTAGTCGATCGCGAGGGCATCCGCCGCGGCCGCAAGTTCCTCCCGTGGACCGACATCGGCGCAATCGGCCTGGCCGGCGGCCCGTCCGTAGCCAGAAGACTACCGATCATCCCGAAGGACGCCTGGGCGAAGGACCTAACCCTCCACAGCCAACACGTCCGCGACCTCCCCGCCCTTCGCCTCTGGCTGGAAGCCCTCCTAAAACAACACCAAACCCCAGCCGACGCCAACTGAACTCAGGCGGGGAACGGCGACTGCTACGCGGCCGAGTTGGTTTCGTCGAAGCGGACTACTAGTTGGGCTTGAAAAGCTTGCGCGATCCGCTCGAGCAGAGCGAGCGTCGGAACGGTCCCGCCGGCTTCGAAACGAGCCAGCGCCGACTGCGTCATCCCCGCGGCCTCCGCGAGCCTGGTCTGCGTCCACCCACGCCGCTCACGCATCTGCCGCACGGTCGCCCCAAGCTCAAAAGCCCGCCGCGTCGCGTCGTAAGCCTCAGCAGCCCCCGCCTCCCCCATCCGCCGCCCACGAACCTCATCCCACGCCATAGCACGGATGCTATACGGCGCTTTGGGGAATCAGGAGAGGCCGAGGCGTTTGGTGAGGCGGGGGCCTCTTTTGATTTTGATTTCGCCGAGGATGGCGGTGCAGCGGATGTGGAAGGTTTTGGGGCGGGCGGTGGTGGCGTTGGGGTCGGGGACTACGCCGAGGGTGGCTTCTTGTTCGGAGACGGAGCCCAGGATCGGGTTGCTGTCCAGGAGGACGATCGCGTTCTGGGGGACGCGGATCTTCACGTCGGCGAGGATCGACTTCACCTCGACGTGGACCTCGTCGTACGGGATGTTCGCCTCGGTGTAGTCGAGCGTGATGTCGCCGAGGACCGCGTTCACCTCTTGGCGTTGCGGGACCATCCAGCTGCCCATGCGCTTGGTCTCGGACATGAACGCGTTGATGACCGGCCCGGTCTCGACCATCGCGCCGGTGTGCTGCGGGCCGACGGCCGGTAGACCGGGTGTGCGCAGACCGTTCGGCAGGTCGGCAGTGAGCTCGACGAGTTCGCCGTACGTCTTGGAGTTGTACAGCGTTTCGAGCCGCTCCTCGAGCTCGCTGTAGGACAACCGTCCCTCGCCGGCAGCCTCGCGCAGCACGTCTCCGACCTCCTCCCGCTCGAGGTCGGACACCCGCCGTCGCAGCGCCAGCTCGTCACCGGTCGGCGCCTGCGCGGGCACGGCGTCCTGCGGTCGGTTCTCCTGGGGAACGTCATCCTGAGCCACGTCCAAAACCATACGCGCGGACCCGTTCCTCCGCAGACCGTTTCCACCCCGATTCGCCCCTGAGACCTGCCCTGAGACCGACCGGGTACGACGCGACGCGGGGTGCGGGCGCGGTGAGGTCAGGGGCGAACTAGGCTTGGGGTTTCAGACCACTTGCCTTGGAGGTACGACGGTGTCGTCCGAGTTCAACTACTCCGATCTGTTGCCTTTGGGTGGTGACGAGACCGACTACCGGCTGCTCACCACCGAGGGCGTGAGTACGTTCACGGCGGGCGATCGGACCTTCCTGCAGGTGGAGCCCGACGTACTGCGGGCGCTCACCGCGGAGGCGATGCACGACATCTCGCACTACCTGCGGACGGCCCACCTCGCGCAGCTGCGGCGGATCATCGACGACCCTGAGGCGTCGGGCAACGACCGGTTCGTCGCGCTCGACCTGCTGAAGAACGCGAACATCTCCGCCGGCGGGGTGCTGCCGATGTGCCAGGACACCGGCACCGCGATCGTGATGGGCAAGAAGTCCGAGGGCGTACTCACCGGAGCCGTCGACGAGGAGTGGATCAGCCGCGGCGTGTACGACGCCTACACCAAGCTGAACCTGCGGTACTCGCAGATGGCGCCGCTGACGATGTGGGACGAGAAAAACACGGGTTCCAACCTGCCGGCCCAGATCGAGCTCTACTCGACGCCGGGTGGGAGCGGGGACCCGGCGTACAAGTTCCTGTTCATGGCCAAGGGTGGCGGGTCGGCGAACAAGTCGTTCCTGTTCCAGGAGACCAAGGCAGTGCTCAACCCGACCGGGATGATGACATTCCTCGACGAGAAGATCAGGTCGCTGGGGACGGCCGCGTGCCCGCCGTACCACCTCGCGATCGTGGTCGGCGGGACGTCCGCGGAGTTCGCGCTGAAGACCGCGAAGTATGCGTCGGCGCACTATCTCGACGGGCTGCCGACGACGGGATCGGCGGTGGGGCACGGGTTCCGGGATCTGGAGCTCGAGGAGGAAGTCTTCAAGCTGACGCAGGACTTCGGGATCGGCGCGCAGTTCGGTGGGAAGTACTTCTGTCACGACGTGCGGGTGATCCGGTTACCGCGGCACGGTGCGTCGTGCCCGGTAGCGATCGCGGTGTCGTGTTCTGCAGACCGGCAGGCGCTGGCGAAGATCACGCCGGAGGGTGTGTTCCTGGAGCAGTTGGAGCGGGATCCGGCGCGGTTCCTGCCGGACACGACCGATGAGCATCTCGCCGACGACGCGGAGGTGGTGCGGATCGATCTGAACCGGCCGATGTCGGAGATCCGGGCCGAGTTGTCCAAGCTGCCGGTGAAGACGCGGCTGTCGTTGAGCGGTCCGCTGGTGGTGGCGCGGGACATCGCGCACGCGAAGATCAAGGAGCGGTTGGACGCGGGCGAGCCGATGCCGTCGTACTTGCGCGATCACGCGGTGTACTACGCGGGACCGGCGAAGACGCCCGAGGGGTACGCGTCGGGGTCCTTCGGGCCGACGACGGCCGGGCGGATGGATGCGTACGTCGATCAGTTCCAGGCGGCGGGTGGGTCGTTCGTGATGCTTGCCAAGGGCAACCGGTCGGCGAAGGTGACGGCGGCGTGCAAGGAGCACGGCGGCTTCTACCTCGGCTCGATCGGCGGTCCCGCCGCCCGGCTGGCACAGGACTGCATCAAGTCCGTCGACGTGATCGAGTACGCCGAACTCGGGATGGAAGCCGTCTGGAAGATCCAGGTCGAAGACTTCCCCGCCTTCATCGTCGTCGACGACAAAGGCAACGACTTCTTCACCGACACCAGAAAACCAGTCCCACTAACTGTCCGCCCAAGAAGCTGAACCCCCCGAAGGCAGGTGGGGTGGGGCCGCCAGCAAACCAGTCCCGCTGACGGTCTGCGCCAGAGGCTGAACCAGGTGCGCGGAGTCACCGCAACTAATCCCACTCACCGTCTGCCCGAGCAGGCTGAGGCTCAGCTTGCTTGGGATTCGGCTGGTTCGGGGAGTTTGAGCATGAGGGTTTTGGCGGCCTGGACCAGGTCGGCTTCGTTGTGCCCGAAGGCCTGGAGGTAACACTTGAGGGCCGACCGCAGTAGCTGGAGCTCCTCATCCTGCAACTCGATGCTGTACATCTTCCCACGGTAGATCCGAACCACCCGAATGCACCCGCCCGTGACCGACCCGTTGCCGGCTAGCTGTGGAGTTCCTCGGCGATGAGGGTCGGTTGGTGGGTGGTGGGAGCGACTGGGACGTGCCAGTGGGACGGGGGGATCCAGTCTTTCCAGTTGTCGGCGTATGGGGTCCTCCAGGACTGGATGTCCTGGATGGCGAGGTGGGCGTTGGCCGTGATGGCGTCGGCCTCTGACTGGGTGTAGCGGCCGGCTATGACAGCGCCCTCCAGCTCGTCTTCGTCTTTCCACTCGATGGTGCGATCCGGGTGGATCCACAGGTCGAGGACGTGGTCCGACGTCGTCGTACGGCGGGCGCCGACATCACGGACGTGCGGTGTCTCGAGGTTCACGTACCAGCCGCTGAACGAGCCGTCCGCGCGCCAGAAGTGCCAGACCGACCACGGCTTCCCGCGCGGCGCCACCTTGAGGATCCCGGTGCCGCGCCAGATGTCCAGCTTGAGCACCCGGTCATCGGTGAACATGTTGACCGGACCGGCCTCCCGGGTCTCGCGCCCGTCCACGAGCACCGGCTTGATCACCGGCGTCCCGGCCGCGAGCCAGGCGACCAGCCCATCCGCGTCATCCCGCACCACCGTCATCGGTCGGACGTGCGGCTTGTCCGCGTGCCGTCCGGTCCCCTCGTAGATCCACTCGATCGTCGTCCCCGGCTCCCAGAACCCGTCGACCGGGGCGACTCCGTTGTCCGAGATCACGAGTCCGCCGGCCGGGTCATGGAGAGTACGTCGAGAGCCGCGTCCAGCTGCTCCTCGGTCAGGTCACCCTTCTCGACGTGCCCGGTCTCGATGACGACCTCGCGGATCGTTTTGCCTTGTTTCAAAGCACTCTTGGCCACGGCCGCCGCGTTCTCGTAGCCGATGTAGCGGTTCAGCGGGGTGACGATCGAGGGTGAGGACTCGGCCAGCGCACGCGCGTGCTCGACGTTCGCGGTGATGCCGTCGACGCAGCGATCGGCCAGCAGCCGCGAGCTGTTGGCGAGCAGGGTGATCGACTCGAGCAGGTTGCGGGCGATCACCGGCAGCATCACGTTGAGCTCGAAGTTGCCGCCGGCACCGGCCACGGTGATCGTGGTGTCGTTGCCGATCACCTGCGCGGCGACCATCAGCGTGGCCTCGCAGATCACCGGATTCACCTTGCCCGGCATGATGCTCGACCCGGGCTGCAGGTCCGGCAGCGCGATCTCGCCCAGCCCGGCCCGCGGCCCGGAACCCATCCAGCGCAGGTCGTTGCAGATCTTCGTCAGGCTCACCGCGACCGTCTTCAACTGCCCGGACAGCTCGACCAGCCCGTCCCGCGCGCCCTGCGCCTCGAAGTGATCCTCAGCCTCCGTCAACTCCAGACCCGTCCGCCGATTCAGCTCGGCGATCACCAGAGCAGCGAACCCGGGCGGCGTATTGATCCCCGTCCCGACAGCCGTCCCACCGAGCGGCAGCTCGGACACCCGTGGCAGCGTCGCCCGCACCCGGTCCGCCCCGCGGCGGATCTGCTGCGCATACCCGTTGAACTCCTGTCCGAGCGTCACCGGCGTCGCATCCATCAAGTGCGTCCGCCCGGACTTCACCACCTCGGCGAACTCAGACCCCTTACGCGCCAGGGAATCCGCCAGATGCGCCAACGCCGGCAACAGATCCTGTACGACGCCCGCCGTGGCCGCGACGTGGATCGCCGACGGGAAGGTGTCGTTACTCGACTGGGACGCGTTCACATGGTCGTTCGGGTGCACGTCGGACCCCAGCGCGCGCGTCGCCAGCGTGGCAAGCACCTCGTTGGCGTTCATGTTCGTCGACGTCCCGGACCCGGTCTGGTAGACGTCGATCGGGAACTCCGCGTCCCACTCCCCCGCCGCGACCTCGTCCGCGGCGGCCACGATCGCGGCCGACCGCTCCGCGTCCAGCACGCCGAGCTGCGCATTCACCACGGCCGCCGAGGCCTTGATCTGGGCCAGCGCGTGCACGAGCGCCGGCGCCAGCGGCCGCCCGGAGATCGGGAAGTTCTCCACCGCGCGCTGGGTCTGCGCCCGCCACAACGCGTCCCGAGGCACCTTGACCTCGCCCATCGTGTCGTGCTCGATCCTGAATTCCACGTTGTCTCCCATACCTGCAGAGTACGTCGATCGCCGCCGCGATCCGGACCCGATCTTCACCCTGTGGATAACGAACCCTGGTACACGTAGTAGGTCTCCGCCCGCCCCTGCAGCTGCACCGGCATGGGATGCACCTCACACCTACCGAACACGGCCGTCAAAGCCTGACCCAACGCAGACGACTCCGACGAGGACCACACCGTGAGTACGCCGCCCGCCCGCAACTTGGCCCGGCACACAGCCAGGAACGAAGGCCCGTAGATCACCGAATTCTCCTTGTACACAAGGAAATCCGGCCCATTGTCGACATCCAGCAGGATAGCGTCCAGCGACGCATCAGGTGACGAGGCAACAACCGCCCGTACGTCGCCGACCTCGACCGAAACCCGTGGATCGTCCAGAACCGACGGCACCAATCCGGCCCGCATCCACTCCACCAGATCAGGCTCGATCTCGGCCACGATCACCGACCCCAACCGGTCGTCGGCCAACAGCGCACGGACCGTGTAGCCGAGCCCCAGCCCGCCCACGAGCACGCGCTCAGGACGCCGTACCGAAGCCAGTGCCGCCGACGCCAACAGCTCCTCGCTGGACGTCTCCTGGTCGTCCATCACGAAGACCCCATTGACCCGCAGCTCCAACGCACCGGTCGAGCGGCGTCGCAGCACCAGCTCGCCGCGGTCACTGACCGCCCGCGCGACCTCGTCCATCGGTTCAGACCAGTCCAGCATCGTGCGCGAGCAGAGCGAGCTGGACCCGGCTGGTGAGCTGCAGTTTGGCCAGCGCGTTGGTCAAATGGGTCTTGACCGTGGAGATACCAAGCTCCAACCCGGCGGCGATCTCCGCGTTGCTCTTGCCTTGCGCAACCGCCAGTACGACGTCACGCTCCCGCCCGGTCAACGAGTCCAGCGACGCGAGTGCCGTCGTACGACGTCCGCCCTCGCCTGCCCCGCCGACGTGATCCATCAGCTGCCGCGTGGACTGTGGCGACAACACCGACTCCCCCGCTGCGGCCTTCACTACGGCGGCCACGATCTCTGGAGGCGTGGCGTCCTTCAGCAGATAGCCGGACGCCCCCGCACGCAATGCGCGCAGCAGGTACTCATCGGACCCGAACGTCGTCAGCATGACCACCTCAGGCGCACCAGGCCGACGCCGGATCGCCTCTGTAGCTGCGACCCCGTCCATAACCGGCATGCCGATATCCATCAGTACGACGTCCGGCCGTACGTCGCGCACCGCGTCGACCGCCTCGCGCCCGTCACTGGCCGTCCCGACGAGATCCAGCTCGGATGCGCCGGCCAGCATGCTGGACAACCCCGCCCGGACCAGCGGATCGTCGTCGACGAGCAGCAGCCGGACCGGATCACTCACGCCGCTCATCGTAGGACACCCACGGCAGCCAAGCGGCAAGCCTGAACTCGCCGTCTGCGGTCGGCCCGTGCTCCAGCCGGCCACCTGCCAGCGAAGCGCGCTCCGCCAGCCCGATCAGCCCCACCCGCGAGCCAGGACCCGCACTGCCCGGCTCCAGCCGGTTCGACACCTCAACGGTCAGCCCGATGCCCGGGCCGCCGCTCAGAACCAAACGGACCGGCTGATGCGGCGCATGCTTGCTCGCGTTCGTCAGCCCCTCCTGGATGATGCGGTAAGCGTGCCGCCCGACGCTGTCCGGTACGTCAGCCAGCTCCACAGCGACAGTGGGCTCGATCACCATGCCCGCAGCCTGTGACTCCGCCACCAGGTCGTCCAGCTCGGCAATGCCCCGCCGCGGACCGTCCATGGTGTGCTGAGAACGCAGTACGCCGACAATCTCGCGCAGATCGTCCACACAGTCCCGTGCACTGGACCGAATCACCCCCGCGGCCCGCGACACCTCGTCCAACGGCATATCCGGCCGGAACTCCAACGCACCGGCATGCATGCTGAGCAACGACAACCGATGACCGAGCGCGTCGTGCATCTCGCGGGCAATGCGCTCCCGCTCTCGCCGCTGGCCCTGCTCGACCCGCAACTGCTGCTCGGTCTCGGCCCGGACGGCTCGCTCGGTCAGTGAGGCCATCAGCTGCCGCCTGGTCCGTACGACGATCCCCCACGCCACGATCGCGGCACAGGCCAGCGAGGTGAGGGTCACGGCGATCCAGTACGCGTTCGGCAGGTCAGCCACCGGATAGAGCCAGAACTGCAGCATGCAGGACACCGCGGACGCCGCGGCCAGTGTGATGCTGATTGCCGGTCGGCGATGTACGGCGACGTTGAAGAGCGTCAGTCCGGCCACGCCGCCAACAGACGGGATGGCGGTGGACGCGAAGATCATCACCACAGTCAGACCGATCGGCCAGCGTCGCCGGAGCAGCAGGGACAGCGCCGCGGCGGTGCACGCCGCCAGCTCCAACCAGGTCGGCACCCGCCCGAGTCGCGGCGCGGGTCCACTGTTCCCGAGCGCGATCAGCCCGAGCAGGAACCCGATCAGCACGCACGCGACGTCGACCACCCGGTCGCGCGGAGTCAGCCGCCCGTAGCCGGGCGCAGCCCGCGAGCCTGGCGCGATCAGCGCTGTGAAGATCCCCGAATCCACCCGACCGACGGTAGCGCCTGCGCTCCGGGCGCACCGACCCCGCGGCCGATCGGGAGACTTTCGGTGGAGCCCGGATCCGTCGATCGGCGCACCGGCAGCTACGCCAGGTGGAACCGCTCGATCACTGTCCGGGGTCACGATAGAGCCATGATCCTTGCCGAAAGCACCTATCGCGGGACGACGGCCGTCGAACTGTCCGCGCGGAGCGGCTGGAAGGCCGTCCGGGCCTTGATCGACCAGCGCGCGATCTTCCCCCGCTCCGGCACGATCCGGCTGTACCTGAACCGGCTCGAGCTGACCGGCTGGGACGGCGGCCGCGACATCACCATCCACCCCGGCGAGCTGAAGTCGGTCAGCAACGAGTTCACCGACCTGTACGGGCGTATCTACGGCGGCGGCTCCAAGACCCTCGGCGCCCCACTCGTCCTCGAGCTGCGCAGCGGCACCCTGCTCTACCTCCTGGTCAACCACCGCTGGTTCACCGAACGCACCGACAACGCGGCGTGGTCCGGCCGCCTCAGCCAATGGCTGATGTCCAGCAGCAACCAGGGCTGATCGTGAAGCACCGCCAACAACGGTGCGCTGCTACTGAACGTCGGTCCGAGTGGTGGCGAGGGTGTGATCGTCCCGGAGCAGGCCAGCCGCCTCACCGACATCGGCGCGTGGATGCGAGCCCACAAGTAAGGCCCACCAGTAGCGGGATCAGTACCAGCCGCGGGACTGGGAGTGGCTCCACGCGGAGCACGGGGATCCGTAGGTGTTCTCGATGTAGTCCAGACCCCACTTGATCTGGACGACCGGGTTGGTACGCCAGTCCGAGCCGTACGCCGCCATACGAACGCCGGGGAGAGCCTGCGGGATGCCGTACGCCGTGGAGCTCGGGTTGTCGGCGTGGACGTTCCAGCGCGACTCCTTGTTCCACAGCTTCTCGAGGCAGCTGAACTGGCCCTCGCTCCAGCCGTGGTCGGGCAGGAGATTCATCGCGATCTCCTTCGGCGTGCCCTTCAGCTTGGCCCGCTCGGCGTCGCGGCTGGCGCGCTCCTCGCGCGAGTTCGCCTCGGTCTTCTGCAGCGCCTTGTACCGCTTGAGCGCCGCGTTCTTCGCGGCCTGGCGCAGGTCGGACTGGTCCTGCAGGGCCTTCTGCTCGGCCACCCGGGCCTCGATCTGGTTCCGCAGCCTGGTGACGTCCTGGGCCTGCTCCTCGGCGTCGGTCGGCTTGGCGATCGGCGTGCTGCCGACATGGGCCTTCTCGCTGTTCAGCACCGCCATCTCGGCGCGTCCTGACACCGGCTCGGACGCGCTGCTGCTGCCAGGAGAGCTGAAGAGGTCGATACCGGCGACAACGGAGACGACGACGATTCCACTCACCGAGAGAACCGCGACGGAGCGCTTGGCTTTCATCTGTCCTTCCGAGAAACCCGACCCCCGTCGGCTGCAACGAGAACATACTCTGGCGTAAACCGAGCGTGATCACAAGCAGGTCACGAGCGCAACGGCGCGGCCGCCGGTGTGGCGACCGCGCCGTGACAGAAGTCTTACGAGCGCTTTACACGAGAGTTATGACCTACCTCCAGAAACACTCCTTACAGGGAAGGAAAGAAAGAGCATCAGAGCTGTAGATCGTCGAGCATTTCCGTAACCAGGGCGGCGATCGGGGAGCGCTCCGAGCGGGTCAGCGTGACGTGGGCGAACAGCGGGTGCCCCTTCAGCTGCTCGACCACAGCGACCACTCCGTCGTGCCGTCCGACCCGCAGGTTGTCCCGCTGCGCCACGTCGTGGGTGAGGACCACCCGCGAGTTCGCACCGACGCGGGACAGCACCGTGAGCAGCACGTTGCGCTCGAGCGACTGAGCCTCGTCGACGATCACGAACGCGTCGTGCAGCGACCGGCCGCGGATGTGGGTCAACGGCAACACCTCGAGCATGCCGCGGTCCATCACCTCGTCGATCACGTCACCACCGGCCAGCGCACCCAGCGTGTCGAAGACCGCCTGTGCCCACGGCTGCATCTTCTCCGACTCCGAGCCGGGCAGGTAGCCGAGCTCCTGGCCACCGACCGCGAACAACGGCCGGAACACGATCACCTTCTTGTGCTGGCGCCGTTCCATCACCGCTTCCAGGCCGGCGCAGAGCGCGAGCGCGGACTTGCCGGTACCGGCGCGGCCCCCGAGCGAGATGATCCCGACGTCCGGGTCCAGCAGCAGGTCGAGCGCGACCCTCTGCTCGGCCGACCGGCCGCGGATCCCGAAGGCCTCCCGGTCACCCCGGACCAGCCGGACCCGCTTGTCCGGCATCACCCGGCCGAGCGCACTGCCCCGATCGGACAGCAGCACCAGCCCGGTGTGGGTCGGGTACTCACCGGCCTGCGACAGCTCCAGTACGCCGTTCTCGTACAGGTCGTCGACCACGTGGGTCTCGACCTCGAGCTCAGCCATCCCGGTCCAGCCGGACTCCAGCGTCAGCTCGGCGCGGTACTCCTCGGCCATCAGCCCGCAGGCCGACGCCTTGACCCGCATCGGCAGGTCCTTGGAGACCAGCGTGACGTCCTTGCCCTCGGCCTTGAAGTTGCAGGCCACGGCCAGGATCCGGCTGTCGTTGTCGCCGAGCCGGAAACCGGCCGGCAGCGTCTCGGGGTCGGTGTGGTTCAGCTCGACCTTGAGGGTTCCACCCTTCTCTCCCACTGGTAGGGGCGCATCAAGACGTCCGTGCAGTATCCGGAGCTCGTCGAGCAGCCGCAGTGCGGTCCGAGCGAAGTAGCCGAGCTCCGGGTGATGCCGTTTGGCCTCCAATTCGGTGACGACGACCACCGGAACGACCACCTCGTGCTCGTCGAACCGCAGCATCGCGTGCGGATCCGACAGCAGCACCGAGGTGTCCAGCACAAAAGTGCGCTGGGCCGGTGTGGATGAGGTACTTGACGCCTTGGCGTGGGTGGCAGCCATGTCGCACGTCCTCTCGGGCCGCGACGTGCACCACGTCCGGCCCACCAGTGGTTAGGTGTTGGACCGGGAGTCGGGGTGATCTGGTGCAGATCCCCACCGGACCGCGACACGCGCAGGTCCGGGAACCAGTGAGAGCGAGACCGTGGGTCTCGGGCACTCCGTTCTGCCCCTCATGGGGCAACCGGCTGGCAAACGATTGTCAAGCTGATCGAGCCTCCCGTGACAGCCGGCTTCCCCTCCGACCGTCCCTGTCAGAGTAGAAGCGTCCCGCAAACGCCGCAGCCCGACACGCCCGGCCACGGGGTTAACAGGGTGTTACACCTTCCCCCCACCCGAGGGAGACGGTTCACTCCGGCGGGTGATCCGGTACGGCGAATGCCCCGCAACGCTCAGTACATGAGGAAGAACTGGCCGTTGTGGAGTGGTTACGCCACCGCGATCTGGTCGCTCGTGTACGGCGTACTCGGGGTGTACTGGGCTCTCGGCGGCGCGGGGTATCCGTTCGCGCAGGTGAACAACGACCGGGCCACCGCCTCGGTCCTGGAAGGTACGCCGGTGCACGTGGTCGCACCGGTGCTGGCAGCGATCGGACTGGGCGGCGCCGTCCTCGCAATCGTGATGACTCGGCGGCAGGCTCGTGGCTGGGCGCTGCAGGCGATTGCCGCGGTGCTGGCCGTCGGGCTGGCTCTCGTGATCCCTGACTACACACTGATCGCAATCGTCGCGCTCTCGCCCGCGATCCTCGTGTTCGCCTTCACCGGTGTGCCGGGAGCGCAGGGTGGTGTGGGCGACATCCTGTACTGGCACCGGATCAACCTGATCATCCTGTTCGTCGGCGGCGTGCTCTGGGCAGCGACTGCGATCGCGTACCACCGCCGCAGCCGCAACGCCTGCGTTTCCTGCGGCCGCAGCGATCGACCCGCTCCTGCGTGGACCACACCGGACGCAGCAGTCCGGTGGGGACGCATCGCGGTGCTCGTAGCAGTACTTGCGAACGTCCCGTACGAGATCACCCGGGTGGCCTGGTTCTTCGGCTGGCCGCTGGGGATCAGCCGTGAGTTCCACCAGATGATGGCCGACACGCCCGGCATGCTCGAGATGGGCCTGGGGTTGGCGCTGATGGCCACCGCGGGCAGCGTGCTCACGCACGGGCTGGTGCATCGCTGGGGTGAGGTCTATCCGCGCTGGATCTGGTTCAAGGCCGGTCAACGCGTCCCACCGCTGCTGGCGATCATCCCGGCGTCGGTGGTGGCCGTCGTACTCATTCCTGCTGGTCTGATGAACGCCCAGCTGCCACTGGACGGTGACAACTGGGCGGTCAACGCTCCTGGCATCCTTTGGACGTTATGGGGTGCCGCTCTGGGCGCCGCGACGTACGCCTACTACCTGCGCCGACGTACGACGTGCCGACGGTGCGGACGGTCATCTACACCGCCGGTCGCGCCAGAAGTCACCTCAGGTGCCGAAGCGGCGTTCTCGTTGGGCGTAGCTGCGGACGGCGCGGAGGAAGTCGACGTGGCGGAAGTCCGGCCAGAGGGCTTCGCAGAAGTAGAACTCGCTCAGCGCGCTCTGCCAGAGCAGGAAGCCGCCGAGGCGCTGCTCTCCCGAGGTGCGGATGACCAGGTCGGGGTCCGGCTGGCCCTTCGTGTACAGGTGCCGGGCGATGTGCTCGACGTCGACGCGCTCGGCCAGCTCCTCGATCGAGATGCCTTGCGCGGCCTCCTCGAGCAGCAGGGACCGGACGGCGTCGGCCAGCTCGCGGCGACCGCCGTACCCGACCGCGACGTTGACCAGCATCCCGTCGACACCCTGGGTGGCCGCCTCGGCACCCTTCAGCACCTCGGCCGTGTGGCCGGGCAGGAGATCGAGCGCGCCGACCGGATGGATCCGCCAGCGGCCGATCGAGGTCAGCTCCTCGACCGCCTGCTCGATGATCTTCAGCAGCGGCTCGAGCTCGTCGGCGGGACGAGTCAGGTTGTCGGTGGACAGCATCCAGACCGTGACGACCTTCACGCCGACGTCGTCGCACCAGTGCAGGAACTCGGTGATCTTGTTCGCGCCGGCCTCGTGACCGCGCGAGACCGGGTCGCCGGACGCCCGGGCCCAGCGCCGGTTGCCGTCGATGATGACGCCGATGTGCCGCGGGATCCGGTCCGGGGACAGGGATCGCCGGACTCGGCGTTCGTACAGGCCGTACACCGCATCGCGCAGCTTCTGCTTGCCAGGTGTCCGCATGGGCAGGGTGATCTCCCTTTGTCGGACAGCTCATCGCGTCCGGGCCTCGAGTTCCTCTGTCCTGAGGCTAGCCCACTTCGGGGTGTGGACGAGAGGGCTCGGAGTGACTGGCAGGTGGCTCGAAGGAAGCTGCCAGGAAGATCGAACTTTCGCCGAAGTTCGTGCGTCGGACACGCGGGTACCGGTGTGCCGAGCGGTGATGTCGCCTACATTTCACCCTTATGGACCATTGAACCTACGGTTGCGTAGGTTACGGTTGCGTAGGTAAGACCCGCAGGCCTCAGCACGCAGGACTGAACCGCCCGGCACCCCTCGAAAGGACGGCGATGACCGCTACCAGCGCCCAGCCCCACGACATCGGCCACCGATTGTCCGGTCGACTCGGTCCGCTCAAGCCCAAACTTCGGGGCTGGCTGCACGCCGGGACCTTCCCGCTGGCGACCGCCGGCGGCATCGTGCTGATCTGCCTGGCTCCGCACGCCAACGCCCGCTGGGCCGCCGCGGTCTACACGGTCGGCTCGATGCTGCTGTTCGGCATCTCCGCGCTGTACCACCGGTTCTACTGGAGCAAGACCGGCGAGGCGATCCTGCGCCGGCTCGACCACAGCAACATCTTCCTGCTGATCGCCGGCACCTACACCCCGCTCGGGATGGTGCTGCTGCACGGACAGGACCGCGTGCTGATGCTCAGCCTGGTCTGGGGCGGAGCCCTGCTGGGCATCCTGTTCCGGGTCTTCTGGGTGGGCGCGCCCCGCTGGCTCTACACCCCGATCTACCTCGCGCTCGGCTGGGTCGCGATCTTCTGGATGGGCGACATCTACCACGCCGGCGGCGCCGCCGTGGTCACGCTGATCGCGGTCGGCGGCGGCCTGTACTCGATCGGCGCGGTCGTCTACGGCACCAAGCGGCCGAACCCCTCACCCCGCTGGTTCGGCTTCCACGAAATCTTCCACGCCTTCACCGTGGCCGCCTTCGTCTGCCACTACGTCGCCGTCAGCATCGCGACGTACCGCGCGGGCTAGTCCGCCAACTCTCGCAGGGTTTCGCGCAATTCTTCGAAGCGGTCGGGGCCGAGTCGTTCGGCCCAGACCGCTTCGACGCGTTGGATCGCGGCCACGCTGAACGCGACCGCCTCGTCGCCACGACCGGTCCGGCGGACCAACCGGACCCGGCGATCGCCGCTGAGCCGATCGGATGCGGTGAAGCCGAGCTTCTCCAGGTAGTCGACGTGCTGGCCGAGGCCCTGTTTGGTCATCCCCACGATCTCGGCCAGGTCGGTGATCCGCGCGCCGTCGGCCGGGATCAGCTCGAGCAGCCGGTAGTGCGAGACCCGGAGCCCCGGGAACTGGTCGTCCGAGTCGGCCAGGATCTCGGCGCGGAGCCGCTTCATCGCCCCACCGATCAGCCCGGCGATGTGCTCGGGCCACGGGTCGGTGGCCGGACCCGAAAGGTCGTTGACGGAAGTCATAAGGCAACTTTACTATCTCGATAGTAAGGCTGCTTTACTTCTTCCGTCTGAAGGCTTTCAGAAGGCATCGGCGGACGATGAGCGGCAGAGCCAATGGGGGGAAACCATGTCCATCACCGCACTCGAACCACTCGGCCGCGACGCCCTGACCTGCGACGACTTCACCGCACTCGTCCGCGCGATCACCGGCGATCCGGCCGCGGCTCCGGGCCAGGTCCGGGTCGAGCAGGTCGACTACCCGATCGGTACGCCGAGCACCGAGGCCCTGGTCCGCCTCTTCGGTACGGCGACCACCGGCGCGGGTGACGTGGTCGACTGGTCGTGCTTCGTGAAGAAATTCCAGTCCGTGCGGCACTGGGAGTACCTCGACATGGTGCCCGCGGGGTTCCAGGAGGCGTTCATTCAGAACCTGCCCTGGGAGCTCGAGATCGCCGTCCACCGCAGCTCGATGGCAGACGTACTGCCGGACGGTATGCGGCTTCCGCGGGCCTACCGGATCGACGTGTACGACGACGATCGCGGCACGCTGTGGATGGAGAACGTCGTACAGACGCCTGGTCCGTGGCCGCTGGAGCGGTTCGAGCGGGCGGCGTACCTGCTGGGCAGGCTGTCCGCTCGTCGGCAGCCGCATCTGGTCGAGCCACTGCTCCCCCGCGGCAATGTGTCGACTCCGGGGGTCGGATTGCGCTTCTACACCGGCGGCCGGGTGCTGCGCGCCGCAGTGCCCACGATCGCCGACCCGGAGACGTGGAAACACCCACTGCTCGCAGCAGCGGTCTGCAACCTCGGTGACCACCGGCTGCGCGAGGATCTGCTCGAGCTGAGCGAGCGGTTGCCCGCTGTCCTGGATGCGCTCGACGCGCTGCCGCAGTGCTACCAGCACGGGGACGCGAGTCCGCAGAACCTCCTCGTACCGCAGGAGACGCCGGACGAGTTCGTCGTGATCGACTGGGGGTTCGACTGCCCACAGGCGGTCGGGTTCGACCTGGGTCAACTGCTCGTCGGCCTCGCACACGCCGGTGAGTTGTCGCCGGAGGCGCTGCCGGCTGTGCACAAGGTGATCCTGAAGGCGTTCCAGGACGGTCTGGCCGCGGAGGGGATGCAGGTGAGCGGGGAGCAGGTGCGGTACGGCTATCTCGGCTCGCTCTGCGCGCGGGCGACGTTCACCGCACTGCCGCTGGAGGAGATCACCCGGATGGGCGGCGGCGCGACCCTGGAGTTGTTCGAGGACCGCCTCCTGCTGACCCGTACGCTCGTCGACCTGGTGTCCACCGTGGTCTGACGATCACATCTCAGTACTGTCACAGCTGCAACGAACAGCTCGGCTGCGGGTATCCATGGTGCGTGAGGAACCTCAGCGGATACGCAGTGATCGCCGCAGTCGCCGGACTAGTCCTGAGCGGCTGCGGAAACGAGTCCAGCGGTCAGGGCGGCAATCCACCACCCTCACCGGCTCCAACCAGTGCCCCGAGCAGTACGCCGTCCGTGACGCAGTCGACCCCGGTCGGTACGGCGCTACCGCTCACGGTCTCGCGGACCGGCGGGTTCGCCGGCTTCGACGACCAGGTGCAGATCGGCACCGACGGCGTCGCCACGGTGAGCGCGCGGGGCAAGGAAACGATCCGATGCAAGCTCGACCCGACCTTGCTGACGACCATCACCTCGGCCGCTCAGCAGGTCGACTGGGCCAGTGTGGTCGTCACCAAACCCACTCCCAAGCACCCCGACGACATGATCGTCGCGGTCTCGGCGAACGGGAAGACCGCCCGGCTCGAGGACCCCAAGGTGAAGCCGTTGGCGGCCCCGGTGAGCCAACTGCTCACCAAGGCCGCCATCCCTCCGGGCAAACTCTGCAAGCCGGTCTAACCGGCTGTCAGCGACACGTCGTCGATGACGAAGCTGGTCTGCAGCGACGAGTCCTCCTGACCGGTGAACTTCACGGTGACCGTCTTTCCCTTGTACTGCGAGACATCGACGGTCTTCTGCACGTACGACGCGGTCTTGTTCAGGTTCGAATAGGTCGCCAGCGTGGTCGTGGTGGACCCGTCGACGACTTGGACCTTGACCGTGTCGTACACCGTGGAGGTCGTGGTCTCCGCGGTGTCGATCAGCAGCCACAACGACAGCGCGGCGGCTGTCGCCGAAGCCGGGATCGGCACCGACTGACCGACGTTCTCCGTGCTGCTCCGGCCGTTCCCCTGCAACCACGCCTTGTAGCTACCGGTCCGGGCCGGGCGTGACGAACTGTTGGTGATCACCCCGGACGTGCCGGTCCAGTTCGCCGTACCGGACTCGAAGCCCGGGTTCTGCAGCAGGTTGTCACCGGTCGGCGGTGGACCGCTGCCGTAGTCCTTCTGGGCGTAGTTCCAGACCATGTGGCCGATGGCATCGATCTGGCGGTCCAGAGAGGTGAGGTCGAGGTTGCTGATGGTGTCGCAGGAGCGGTGGTAACAGGCGTCGAACGCGGTGTTCGCCGTACCACCCCACTTGGTTGCCTGTGCCGACGACTTGATCTCCTCGGCGCCGGAGAACGTCCCGGCGGTGGGGATGCCGAGGGAGCGGAAGGCCGCGTGATCGGACCGGCCCTGGACATCGATGAACTCGGTCTGGACGCTCTTACTGGTGAAGTAGGAGACCAGGTCGTCCCGAGCACCGTTGCCGGCCGGGTTGTCGTCGTACACGAAGTAGCCCGGGTTCGGCGAGGCGATCATGTCGAAGTTCAGGTAGAGCTCGATCTTGTCGCGCTCGGCCGCGGGCAGGTTGTTCACGTAGTACTTGGAGCCGAGGAGCCCTAGCTCTTCGGCGCCCCAGAAGCCGAAACGCAAGCGATTCCTGGGGGTTTGGCCACTGGCAGCGTAGGCGAGGGCGGTTTCGAGTACGCCGGCGCTGCCTGAACCGTTGTCGTTGATCCCTGGGCCGGCGCTGACGCTGTCCAGGTGTGAGCCGGTCATGACGACGTGGTTCGCGTCGCCGTGTGGCCACTCCGCGATCACGTTGTACGACGTACCGGCCGAGGTGGAGAAGGACTGCAGCGTGGTGGTGTAGCCGGCCGCGTCGAGCTTGGCTTTCACATAGTCGGCCGACGCCCGGTAGCCGGTCCGGCCGGTGTAGCGGTTCCCACCGTTGCTGGTGGCAATCGACTGCAGCTGGTCGAGATGGGCCTTGGTGTTCGTGACCGAGATGTCCGGGGAGTCCGCGGCGACCGCCACGTTGCCGGGAGCAAGCAACGTGGCGGCCACCAGTGCGGCACCGAGTCCCGGACCGAGAACCCTGTGCATAGGAGTTCTCAGCCCGCGGTCAGGGAGGTGTCGTCGATGGCGAAGGTCGACTGCAGGGAGGAGTCCTCCTGGCCGACGAACTTCACCGTGACGGTCTTGCCCTTGTACTGCGTGACGTTGAGCGTCTTCTGCACGTACGACGTGGACTTGTCCAGGTTCGAGTACGTCGCCAGCGTGGTCGTCGTGGACCCGTCGACGATCTGAACCTTCACCGTGTCGTACACGGTCGAAGTGGTGGTCTCCGCGGTGTCGGTGCGCAGCCAGAACGACAGCGACGCGGCCGTCGCCGAAGCCGGGATCGCCACCGACTGGCCGATGTTCTCGGTCACGGCGCGGCCCTTGCCCTGCAGGGCGACCTTCCAGGAGCCGGTACGCGCCGGGCGGGTGGTGTTGTTGTTGACCGCACCGGCGGTGCCGGTCCAGTTCGCCGTACCGGACTCGAAGCCCGGGTTCTGCAGCAGGTTGGTGCCGGTCGGCGGCTCGGTGCTACCACCACAGGTGGCGGCGCCGGCCGGGACCGAGATGCCACTGAACGCGGCCTCGATGCCCTTGCACTGTGCGGAATCCGCGCCGTACAGCTCCTTCGCGGAGGTGATCGCGCCCTCACGAGCGTCCTTGTAGGTGCTGCCCGAGCTGAGCTTCGTGCTCAGCGTGCGGTACCAGACCTTGGCTGCGACATCGCGGCCGACACCGGTGATGGTCGCGCCGTTGCACGCGGTGCTGCTGTGCGTGACACCGCCGATGACCTTGCTGCCGGTGCCCTCGGAGGCCAGGTAGAACCAGTGGTTCAGCGGGCCGGACGAGTAGTGCGGGTCCAGACCGCCGGTGCTGGTCGACCAGCAGTCCTGGCTAGCACCGTCCTTCGACGGCTTGTCCATGTAGCGCAGCGGCGTCCCGTTGCCGTTGATGTTGATCTTCTCGCCGATGAGGTAGTCACCCGGGTCGCTGGTGTTGTTCGCGGAGAACTCGACCATGGTGCCGAAGATGTCGGAGGTGGCCTCGTTCAGGCCGCCCGCGTCACCGGAGTAGTTCAGGTTGGCGGTCGCCTCGGTGACACCGTGGCTCATCTCGTGACCGGCCACATCGATCGCCGTCAACGGACGGGTGTTGCCCGAGCCGTCGCCGTACGTCATCTGGGTGCCGTCCCAGAACGCGTTCACGTACGCATTGCCGTAGTGCACCCGCGATCGTGCACCCTGGCCGTTGTTGAAGATGCCGTTGCGGCCGTGGACGTTCTTGTAGTAGTCCCACGTCAGCTGAGCACCGTAGTGCGCGTCCACACCGGCGGTCTGGCGGTTCGACGTGGCGCCGTTGCCCCAGGTGTCGTCGGGGTCGGTGAACGTCGTACCGTTCCCGGAGGTCGCACCGTTGAGGTCGGTGGTGTAGTTACCACCGCGACTCGGGTCGGTCAGCGTGAAGCTGCCCGACGTCCCGATGCTGACGGTGCCGGAGTACATCGAGTTTCCGGTGCCGGTCTTGATCTCGTCGTCCTGGTCGAGCAGGGCGCCGGTGTTGGCGTCGATGAACGAGTGCAGCACCGACGGGGTCTGGTCCGGCTTCACACCGGTGGTGACGACCTCGTAGGCGAGCACGGGCTTGGTCGGCGTGACGAAAACGACCAGAGCGCCCTTGTTCGTGGTGGCTTTGAACTTCGCGGCCTTGGCAGCCGTGGACAGCGCAGCCGCCTGGGACAAGGTCGGCTTGGTTGCCACCTCGACAGCCTTCGCGCCACGGTTGTACGTGACCTGACCGACTGCCTCGCCGGTGCGCTTGACGATCAGGTCACCCCCGACGACCTTCAGGCCGTTGAAGGTGCGGTCGTAGCGGACGTATTCGGTGCCGTCGGCATCCTTCACCACGTCGCGGACCTTGAGTTGTTCACCGCCGGCGAGTCCGAGAGCTGCGGCCGTCTGCGCGGTCAGCGCCTGTTCGGCCTGAACGGCGGCCGGCTGGTCGAAGCCGGATGCCGGGAGTGGGGCGGATCGGCTGGCAGCTCCGGCCGGGGCCATCGCAAGTCCCGCTGCCGCGACGATGGCGGTAGCCGTCGCCCCTGCTGATGTCAGTCGTTTCAAGACAACATCTCCTCACGGTGTGGTCGCTGTTTGGGCGCAGCGACCTAATTCAGTTGGGGACGCCGAATGCACTGACCCAGCAGTGCCACTGCCTCATCTGTGACACTGCGTGTCAGAACGTGCGAGTTCTGTTACATCCGACTGAGGGAGGACTCTGGTCCCCAGGACGCCCCGAGTCAAGGGATTTGGCCGAAACGACAGGGAAAACCCGCACCTACGTCGGCGTGTCCAGGCCTGGCAAGTGCGGGTGGAGGTAGTTCAGCTCGGCGTGCCTCAGTCCGTTGAGGTGAGCTCCCGGCGGAGGTCTTCGGCTCGGGTGACCGGGAGTTTGCAGGTGAAGTTCTGGCAGACGTACGCCGCGGGCCGGCCGTCGACGAGTTTGCGGCCGTCCATCAGCGGTACGGCGAGCTCCGGGTCGCCGGCCAGGACCGCCGTACCCCACGGCGCCGCGGTCACCGCAGTCCGGAGCAACTCGGCGGACTCGCCGGCAATAGCAACCTCAAGCGGGCCCTTGGCAATCGTCTCCGCCACCGCAAGCGCACGACCAGCGAACCGAGGCGCCCGCGCCGCGATCGCCGCCGAAGCCTGCAGCGCCAGCTCGGCCGCGGCCTCATACCGGACCGATCCGGTCAAACTCTTCAACGTCGTGAATGCCTCCGCCGCCAGACTCACCCCGGACGGCGTCGCATTGTCGGTCGCGTCCTGCGGCCGCCACACCAATTCCTCGGCGTCAGCAGCAGTATCAAAATAGGAGACCTCAGCAACAAACTGCTCCATAATCCTGTCCAGCAAGGCCTTGGCCGTCTCGAACCACTCAACGTTGCCAGTGGCACCCAATAACGTCAGACACCCTTGCGCGTACGCCGCATAATCCTCCAGCACACCATGTGCCGTGCCACGCACGCCATCGCGAGAGGTCCGATGCAGTCGTCCGGTATCACCGTCGAGATGCACCTCCCGGACCAATCTGGCCGCGCCTTCAGCGGCTTCGACGTACTCGGGATGCGCAAGGACGATGCCGGCCCTGGTCAGCGCGGTGATCGCGAGACCGTTCCAAGCGGCAACCACCTTGTCGTCGCGGCCCGGGTACACCCGCTGGCTGCGCACTTGCCTGAGCGTCGCCCGGACCCGTTGCCAGCGCCCAACATCATCAGGATCTTGCCGGAGCTGGAGAACCGAGGAGCCGGCCTCGAAGGTCCCGGTGACATCGCAGAGTTCGATCACCCAGTCAGCGTCGTCACCGAGCGAGGCCCGCAGTTCGTCCACCGTCCAGACGTAGTACTTGCCCTCCTCCCCCTCGGTGTCCGCGTCCAGAGCAGAGGCGAAACCGCCTTCTTTTGTTCGCAGTTCCGTCAAGAGGAACTCGGCGGTCTCCTCCGCGATCCGCCTGGCCAGTGGTGCACCGGTCACCGCCCACCACTGCGTGTAGACGTCGAGCAGGAGGGCGTTGTCGTACAGCATCTTCTCGAAGTGCGGCACCACCCACTGACCGTCGACGGAGTACCGCGCGAAGCCCCCGGCGAGCTGGTCGTACATCCCGCCGCGAGCCATCCGCTCACAGGTCTGCGCGACCATATCGATCGCGTCGGTGGTGCCATGGCGGAGGAGGAAGTCGAGCACCATGGACGGCGGGAACTTCGGCGCCTTACCGAAGCCGGCATCGACCGGATCGAAGTCGGTCTTCAACAGCTCGACGGCTCGTGCGGTGTCCAACGTGCCCGCGATCGGCTGCTGCGGTGCACCCAGTTGCTCGACGACATGCTTGCCGATCTCGTCGAGCTGGTCCCGCTTGGTCTGCCACGCATCGGTCAGCGACGCCAGCACCTGCCGGAACGACGCCATCCCACCCCGCGGCTCGTTCGGGAAGTACGTACCGCAGAAGAACGGCTCCGCGGCCGGCGTCAGGAACACCGACATCGGCCAACCGCCCTGCCCGATCATCGCGATCGTCGCCGCCATGTAGATCGCGTCGACGTCCGGCCGCTCCTCCCGGTCCACCTTGATACTCACGAAGTGCTCGTTCAGGTACGCCGCGGTCTCCGGGTCCTCGAACGACTCGTGCGCCATCACGTGACACCAGTGGCAGGCCGAATACCCGACCGACAGGAAGACCGGAACGTCCCGCTCCCGCGCCTCGGCGAACGCGGCATCGGACCACTCCCGCCAGTGCACCGGATTCTCCGCATGCTGACGTAGATACGGGCTGGTGCTCCGGCCGAGCTCGTTCACGGAAGCCATGCGCCCACCGTATGCGCTCCCGCCGCAATGACCACCGACGATCCAGACTTGAGACAGTGCCGGACGTGATCAGGTGGTTTGGGAGAGGGCGACGGACAGGCCCAGGGCCAGGGCCATGACGAAGAGTTCCAGGCCTACTACTTGCCAGAACGGGCGGTTGCCGTCGAGGAGGTCGCCGGTTGCGCGGCGCCGCTGCAGCGAGGCGAGGGCGATCAGGACTGCGAAGGCGATGGTCTTGACGATCAGGAGGGCGCCGTACGCGTCGGAGACGAGGGCGTGCGGGATGGAGCCCCAGCCGCCACCCGCTGCGGCCAGGCGGCCGGCTGCGCTGATGAGGCCGCTGGCCAGGACCGCGATGGACGAGATCTGCGCGACCTGGTGGAACCGTTCGAGGACAATGGGCAGACCGGTGCGACTGGCCCGTCCGTAGCGGACCAAACCGGCGAGGCCACCGATCCAGGTGGTCGCGGCGATCACGTGGATCACCAGGGCCGCACCGGCGAGGACGACGTACGACTCGTTGCGCGGGTACGCCGTGACCGCGGTCGGGACGAGGGCCGCGATCGCGACCAGTACGCCGATGCCGGCGGCCGAGGAGGTCTGCACGCGGCGGATGCCGATCGCCAATGCGACGACCAGGATGCCGGTGATCAGGAGCGACTTGACCTCGGGCACGCCGAGAGCGTCGTCCAGGCGCAGGCGCAGCAGGTCGATCGGCGTGTCGAGCAGGATCGCCGCCGTGACGATCGCACTGGCGAAGGCGCTGACCGCCCAGACGATGGCGGAGTTGCTGGCGTCGCGCACCGCTCGGCGACCTTGGATGCCGAGGGGACCGCCCTCGATCCGCAGCAGCACGACCGCCGCGAGCAGGGCGCCGGCGCAGCCGACCGTCGCGAGCGTGGTGATCAGGTGGAAGAACGGCAGCAGCCAGTCGACGAACAGACCCGGTCCACCGATGCCGCCCAGGTCGCGCGGCTCACTGTTCGCGGCGAACAGGCTCACGACCAGTACGACCGTCGCAATGACGACCGCACCAACACCTCCGGCGACCAGGCGCCCGGGCATGCGATGCCGGGCAGCGCGGGTCGCGGTCACAGAGCGGACCCGGCTTCGGCATCAGTCGACACGCGCTCACTATAGGGTCACGCGGAGGTGGGCAGCCCAGTCCGACACCATCTCGTGATGACGTTGTCGCCCAAGTGCCAGAAATCAGCGCTGAGAGTGACTCTCAGTCGGCTCGGGCTTACTCGTCGGCGTCGTGTTCGTCGACTCCGTCGGCGCGGCATCGCCAGCCGGGGCCGCTGAGCTGTCCGTGCTCGCTGGGCCGTCGGACGGTGCTTGGCCGTCCGCACCGTCGCTCTCGCCGAAATCGATCCGCTTCAACTGCTTGCCCATGTTGCGCCACAGCAGCACCGTGGCGGCACCGAGTGCGAGCACGATCAGCAGCGCGACCCATCCGGGGCGCACCGAGTTCGGGTCTACCTCGACCGTCAGAAGGGACGTCGTCACTGTCACGCCACCAGTCTCTCATTGTCGACGCCCGCCGTCAGCGCAGCCCCGCGAAGAGGTCGTCTTCAGGCAACTCCGACTCGACCAGACTCCGAGCCAGCTCGTAGTCCTCGGTCGGCCAGGCCGCCTGGTGAACCTCCAGCGGCACGGTGAACCACCCGCCGTCCGGGTCGATCTGGGTGGCGTGCGCGAGCAGCGCCCGGTCCCGGACCGCGAAGTACTCGGCGCACTCGACCCGCGTGGTCACGCGCCGCTCGTTCTCCGGGTCGGGCTTCCACTCCTTGAGGCGTTCGACGTACGGCGACTCCAGCCCGCGCGCGAGCATCTCGTCGTTCAGCGCCTTCATCCGCTCGTAGTGGAAGGTGTGGTGGTAGTAGAGCTTCAGCGGCTGCCACGGCTCACCCAGGTCCGGGTAGGCGTCCTTGTCCCCCGCCGCCTCGAACGCGGCGACCGTGATCGTGTGGCACATGACGTGGTCCGGGTGCGGGTAGCCGCCGTTCTCGTCGTACGTCGTGACGACCTGCGGCCGGAACTCGCGGATCAGCTTCACCAGCGGGGCGGCGGCGTCCTCGACCTTCATCGCGGCGAAGCAGCCCTCCGGCAGCGGCGGCAGCGGATCGCCCTCGGGGTACCCGGAGTCGACCCAGCCGAGCCATTCCTGCCGGACACCGAGAATCTCGCGCGCCGCGTCCATCTCCTTGCGCCGGATCTCGGTGATGTTGGCCAGCACCTCTGGGCGGTCCATCTTCGGGTTCAGGATCGACCCGCGTTCCCCGCCCGTACAGGTGGCCACCATGACGTCCACGCCTTCGGCCACGTACCGGGCCGTCGAAGCGGCCCCCTTGCTGGACTCGTCATCTGGGTGGGCATGCACATGCAACAACCGAAGATCTCCACTCACAAGACACAATGGTCCTCCAAGCTCCCGCAAAACCCACGACCGACCCCCTTGGATCCCCGTTGACTCAGTCATCTGCCAGTAGCGCACCCGCCGATCTGGACGCCCGGTACGGACGGGCCGGCCGGTCGCGGCGGCCGTTGATCATCGGGGTGGTGGCCGTGATCGCCGCGGTCGGGCTGGCGTGGCTGGCGTGGGCCGCGATCATCGGGTCCAATCCGCCGGTGACGTCGCGGTTGCTCGGATTCGAGGTGCCGTCGGCCACGAGCGCGAAGGCGACCGTCCAGATCGATCGGACGAAGTCGGTCGAGGCGAGCTGCCGGCTGCAGGCGAAGGCGGCCGACTTCTCCATCGTCGGCGAGCTCACCCTCACGATCCCGGCGGACTCCCCGCGGCACCAGACCCTCCCCGCAGCGCTCACCACCCAGCGCACCGCCACCTCGGTGGTCCTGATCGGCTGCACCACCGCCGACTCCCATCGCCCGCACTGAGTGGAACTTCCCTGACCGGGCGGCAACCGATTGCCCGCTCAATGATCCCAGGGCCGGAAAAGTGCTCAGGCAAGCGATTTCCCAGCGTTTGAGAGTTCAGAGAACAGTGGGGTTCTCCGCGGTATCTTGCTACGCTCAGTGGATTGGTCGCCGTCGACGACGGCGGCCAGTGGCTTTTTTCCTGCCCATTCCACTGACACAAGGAGCAGCCCGTGACGCAGAAGATCGATGAGGACAGCGTTGTCTGGCTGACGCAGGATGGCTACAACCAGCTGAAGTCGGAGCTCGAGCACCTGAAGGGTCCCGCCCGCGCGGAGATCACCCAGCGCATCAGCGAGGCCCGCGACGAGGGCGACCTCAAGGAGAACGGCGGGTACCACGCCGCCAAGGACGAGCAGGGCAAGATGGAGGCCCGGATCCGTCAGCTCGAAGACATGCTGCGCCGCGCGCGGGTCGGTGAGACCCCGAAGAAGGGTGGCAAGGTCGAGCCCGGGATGAAGGTCTCGATCAAGTTCGCCGGTGACGACGACGTCGAGACGTTCCTGCTCGGCTCCCGCGAACTGCTCGCCCTGGACGCGTCGGTCGACATCGACGTCTACTCGCCGCAGTCCCCGCTCGGCTCGGCGATCCTGGGCAAGAAGAAGGGCGACAAGGCCACCTACGAGGCCCCGAACGGCAAGCCCGTCACGGTTGAGATCGTCGCCACCGAGCCCTTCACCGGCTGACCCACCGCTCCGCAGGCGCCCCGGTGGATTCCACCGGGGCGCCTCGCATTGCCGGGACCGATCTCCACGCCATCACAATCGCCGGCCGATCGCCCCTTCACGCTCACCTCGAAGTGAACCCGACGGATTGTGATGGCCTGGAGCTCGGCTCCCCCACCCACGGCGGGTGAAATTCGCAGGCGTGCAGGGCGAGCAGCCACGAGACTTCGGAGATGGTGTTCGACGAGGGTGAGCTGTTTCGGGGGCTGGCGGCGGAGCAGTGGGCGGTCAGTTCGCTGACGGACGAACGGCGGGATGCGCCGTTCTATCGTGGCGTCCTGCGTGAGCAAGGTGGCCGGGCGCTCGAGCTCGGCTGCGGGACCGGACGCCTGCTCCTGACCTATCTGGCCGAAGGGCTGGAGGTCGAGGGGTGCGACATCTCCGGCGACATGCTGGCGAGGTGCCGCGAGCAGGCCGCGGGGCTGGGGCTCCAGCCGGTGCTCTACGAGCAGGCGATGCAGAAGCTCGAGGTGCCGGGCACTTTGCGGACCATCTACATCCCCTGCGGCAGCTTCGTCTGTGTGATGGACCGGCTCGACGCCGTGGAGACACTGCGCCGGTGTCACGAGCAGCTCGAGCCAGACGGCGTACTCGCCTTCAACGTCTTCCTGGTCGGCATCAACTACGCCGAAGAGCCCAGCAACGACTTCCCAACCCCGTGGGGGCCGCAGACCGAGACAGTGCTTCCGGACGGGCATCGGCTTGAGGTCTTGTCGCGTTGGACCGGGCTCGACCGCGTCGAACAGGTCTGGCAGGAAGAGCGCCAGTACAAGCTGTACGACGGCACACACCTGCTTCGCACCGAGGTCCGGGCCGGCCAGGGCCGCTGGTACTTTCGCAACGAGCTCCTCTGGATGCTCCAGCTCGCCGGGTTCGCGCCGGGCTCCGTCCAGGTACTCGGTGACTTCACCCCAGCACCCTTCGGGCCGGCCCACCAGACGATGGCCTTCATCGCCAGAAAAGATTCACGCTCAAGTTGAGCCTGAGTGGCTCAACTTTGTTGACAGTTGAGTCGACGCGGCTCAAGTCGAGGCCTACGGTCCCGGCATGGGCATCCTTCGTCACCCGGATTTCCGCCGCCTCTGGGCCGCTGACCTGCTGAGTCAGCTCGGATCGCGACTGGGGATGAGCGCCGTCCCGTTGCTTGCCGTGCTCACGTTGAACGCGTCCACGTTTCAGGTGTCGCTGCTGCGGACCTGCGAGACGGCGGCCTGGCTTGTGCTGGGGTTGTTCGCCGGGGCGTGGGCCGATCGCATCCGGGGGCTCCCGGCGCTTGTGTACGCCGACATCGGACGAGCGCTCCTGTTCGCATCGATCCCGGTGGCCGCGTGGTTCGACGTACTCACGCTCACGCAGCTGTACGTCGTACTCCTGCTCACCGGGCTGCTCACCGTCCTGTTCGACGTGGCGCATACGTCGTATCTGCCTCGCCTACTCGACGGAGACCAACTGCTGCCTGGAAACGCGAAGCTGGCCGCCAACCACTCCATTGGCGCGGTCGTCGGCGCCGGAGCCGGCGGCGCGCTCGTCCAGTGGCTCGGAGCGGCCGTCACGATCGGACTGAACGCCCTGAGCTTCCTCTGGTCCGCACTCTGGCTCCGCTCGATCCGTACGCCGGAAGCCCGCCCGGCCAAGCCGGACCGACCTAACCTGCGCCGGGAAATCGTCGAAGGCACGCACTACGTGTTCACGCATCCACTGCTGCGACCGATGGCGCTCGCGACGGCAACCACGATGCTGTTCCAGGCCGCGGGCGACGCGATCACGCTCGTCTACCTGGTCCGCGCCGTACACCTGCAACCCGCCGTCATCGGCCTACTCAGCATGGTCGGCCTGCTCGGAGCCATCCTCGCGTCGCTGGTCACCGAGAAGCTCAGCACCCGGTACGGCGACGCCCGCCTGCTACTGCTGTCCTCAACCGGCATCGGCGTCGGCTTCACCCTGAAAGCACTGACCGCACCGGGCTGGCAACTCAGCTGGTACGTCATCGCGATGCTGATCTCCGGCTTCAGCATCATCGTCAACTACATCGTGCAGGTGAGCACCCAACAACGCCTCTGCCCACCGGACCTACGCGGCCGAGTCAGCGCCACCCTGAGCTTCGTCAGCTGGGGAGCCGCCCCCATCGGCAGCCTCCTGGGCGGCGCACTAGGCACAGCCTTCGGCCTCCACGCCACCCTCTGGATCACCGGCCTGGCCACCCTCACCGCCAGCGCCTTCCTCTACCTCTCCCCCTTCCGCACGCTGCGAACAGTCCCATCCACCGCATGACCGAGGCCGGCTGGGCTGGGAACGGATCGGCGCCACTCATCAAACAGCTCGTTGAACACCTGCACACGCTCACGACCCGGGCCTGGCAGGGAGTGGTCCGCAGTTGATGAGTGGCTGGAGTCCGCTTAGTCGGAGGCGATTTGGGCGGTGCCTACCAGGACCTCTACGTCGAGGGCGGCGCGGCCGCGGCCGATTTCTACGTCTTTGGACTGGCCGGAGACGGCGCCGGTCCAGGTGACTCGGCCGAGTTGGGCTTCGGTGTGGACGCGTACGTCGGAACCACGCCGCAGCGCCACGTTCGCCGTACCGGACTCGACGCGGACCCGCGAGCGACCCTTGGTGATCTGGGCGTCCAGCGTGGCCGAGCCCGCCTGGACCAGGAGGTCGATCGGACCGGAGACGTCCGCGACCTTCGCCGTACCGGCGGTGACGCGAACCCGGCTCAGCCCGGGGACCCGCTCGGCGTTGACGCTGCCGCCGGTCACCTCGACCTCGACCTGCAGGCTCGGGTTGACCCGGATGGACAGCTCCTTGGCGAGACCGTTCACGTGGGACTTCAGGTTGGTCGGGTTGCGCAGCATGCTGAACCCGTCGATCGAGACGCCCATGTCGCCTTCGCTGCTGATCGCGAGGGTGTCGCCGTCACGCTTGATGATGTGCGGCCCGTCCACAGCCACGCCGTTGATGGCCGGCTCGCCGATCAGCCGCACCCGGCGCCCGATCGCGCGCACGGTCACCCGCTGCACCCCGGCCGGCACCGGCACATTGCTGTGCTGCTCCTCAACGTCCTCAGCAGCCTCGTCCTCGGCGTCCGAAGCCTCAACGAAAGGAGCCTCAACGGAAGGAGCCGCCTCAGGCGCGGGAGGAGCCTCTGACACCGGCGCATCGTCCACGACACTCTCGTGGACGCCATTCGAGGCAGCCGCGTGCTTGGCCGCAGGCTGATCCGCCGCATCCGGCGAGTCGACCACATCCGCCCAGACCGCCGCGGACGGGGTGTCGTCGATCGTCTCGGCAACCGGAGGCTCTGGCTGTGCCGCCGGCTCGTCAGCCGTGTCCGGGCTCTTGATGGCGGCGATCAGGGTGGTGGCTTCCTCAGGTGAGAGGTGGCCCTTCGCGACCCGGTCCAGGATGTCCTTGACCGCTTGGTCGTAGCTCTGGTTGCTCATGCCCCCAGTCCAGCACCCCGCAGGTCCGAAACCAATCGGGGATCGCCCCCAAAAGCAGCAGTGCGGGCCCCGGAGAGTAGCCCGAGACCCGCAACTGCGTCCATATCAACTGCACAGCCCCTGATCAGGAGCCGATTGTTGTCACGCGGCCGGGGACATCTCTTCCTCGGCCAGTTCGTTCTGTACGTCGGTCAACTCGGCGTTCTCCTCCGCCTCGGCCGCACGGCGAGCCCGCAGACCACGCAGACCGGTGAGTGCGATCAGTAGTCCGAGTGCCGCGATCCCCGTCACCACGCCCAGACCAGGCTTGTACGCCGACAACATCCCCGCCGGCGTGGTCACGCCGGCCGAGTTGCTACTGATCACCGCGGTCACGACCGCGAGGACCACCGCGCCACCCACCTGGTTGGAGGTGTTGAAGAGCCCGGACGCGAGCCCTTGCTCCTCATCTGAGACTCCGGAGACCGCCTGAATGTTCAGCGCCGGGAACCCGATCGCGAACGCCAGACCGATCAGCAGGATGCTCGGGAACACGGTGGAGAAGTATGCCGCCTCCGGCCCGATCCGCAGCGAGAGGCCGTAGCCCACGACGAACAGCGCCATCGCGGCGATGATCATCTTCTCGGTACCGATCCGGTCGGCGATCTTGCCCGCGTTCGGCGACAGCGTCACGACGAGCAGTCCGGCGGGCAGGAACGCCAGCGCGGTCTGGAACGACGACCAGCCGAGCAGGTTCTGCATGTACATCGTGCCGATCAGCTGGAACGAGACGTAGGCACCGAACACGGTCAGGATGGCCAGGTTGGCCCGCCGGAGCGTGGCGTTGCGCAGGATGCCCAGCCGGACCAGCGGGTTCTTCGACCGCAACTCGATCGCGACGAACGCGCCCAGCAGCGCAACCGCGAGGACGAAGAGTCCGATGGTCTGCACCGAGACCCAACCAGCGTGCTCGGCGCCGACCACGGCGTACACGAGCGAGAGCATGCCTGCGGTCACGGTGACCGCGCCGGGTACGTCGTACCCGCCGGTGTTCTCGTCGCGCGGGCTGTTCGGGATCAGCTTGAGCGCGAACAGCAGCACGATCAGGGCGACTGGGCCAGGCATCAGGAAGGTCCAGCGCCAGCCGACCTCGGTGAGCGCGCCACCCAGGATCAGGCCCATCGAGAAGCCGCTGGCGGCACAGGTGGTGAAGATGCTCAGGGCGCGGTTGCGATCCGGCCCCTCGTGGAACGTGGTGGTGATGATGGAGAGCGCGGCCGGCGCGGTGAACGCGGCGGCGACGCCCTTGACGAACCGCGCGGCGATGAGCAGTTCGGGGTTGGTGGCCAGCGAGCTCAGCATCGAGACCGCGGCGAAGACGGCCAGCGCGATCAGGAAGACGCGGCGGCGGCCGAGCAGATCGGCGGTCCGGCCGCCGAGAAGCAGCAGGCCGCCGTACCCGAGCACGTAGCCGGTCACGACCCACTGGAGAGAAGACAGGGAAACGCCCAGGTCGGCGCCGATGGACGGCAGTGACATGCCGACCATGGACACGTCCAGGCCGTCGAGGAAGATCACGCCACAGACGACCAGGAGGGCGCCCCACAGGCGGGCGTCCCAGGTCATCCGGGCAGGTGATGTTGTTTGCGTAGTCACGAGGGGAGACTATTCCATGCACATGCATCTAATGTCTAGGCATTAAATGCATTTGCATGAAATGCGCGTGCATGCTATGGTCGCCTCCATGACCGCTACGAAGGTCAGCGCCGGCACTGGTGAGCTGAGCGCCGATAGCAGTACAGATGTGCGGGAGTGGCGCGAGCTGCTGGCCCGTCACGCCGACCTCACCTGCGCTCTGGACCGAGCGCTCCAGGCCGGCCATTCACTCGGCATGAGTGAGTACGAGGTGCTCGAGCGGCTCGCCGAGTTGCCCGAGCAGTCTGCCAAGGTCGCGACGATCGCGAAGTCCGTGCACCTCAGCCAGAGCGCGTTGTCGCGCGTGATCGGCCGCCTCGAGGTCGCCGGCCTGGTCGAGCGGCACATGTGCCCCGAGGACCGACGCGCGGTGAACGTTCGGCTGACCGAGGAAGGCCTCAACCGTCAGGTCGAGGCCAAGCCCACGCAGCGCCAAGTGCTGGCCTCGCGGCTGCACGCACCGCTGGTGAAGTCCTGCGATCCGCTCGACTAGTTGAGCGTGTAGGTGTAGCCGTTGCTGGTGAGCGCGCTCAGCACGCGACCGCGGTGATCCTCGCCGCGTAGCTCGAGCTGGAGAGCGACTTCGACCTCTTCCAGGCTGAGCGTCTCCGAAATGCGCTCGTGCAGGACCTCGATGATGTTCACGTCCAGGTCGGCTAGCTGTGCGAGCAACGTGACCAGGCCGCCGGGTGTGTCCGGGATCCGCACGCGGAGAGACAGGTAGCGACCGGCCGCGGCCATGCCTTGCCGGATGACGCGCATCAGCAGCAACGGATCGATGTTGCCGCCGGACAGCACCACCACGACCGGCGGCTTGAACCGCTTCGGCTCGTCCAGTACGGCGGCCACCGCCGCGGCGCCGGCCGGTTCGACCACGAGCTTGGCGCGTTCGAGCACCAGCAAGAGGGCCTTGGACAACGAATCCTCGCCCACCGTACGGATCTGTCCTACGTACCGCTGTATCGTCTCGAACGGCACCTTCCCCGGCAGCCCGACCGCGATCCCGTCCGCCATCGTCGCCATGTGGTCCAGCTGGACCGGCTCCCCCGCCTCCAGCGAGGCCGGGTACGCCGCCGCACCAGCAGCCTGTACGCCGACAACCTCGATCGGCATCCCGTCACGCTGCATCGCTGCCGCGATCCCCGCGACCAGTCCACCGCCACCGGTCGGTACGACGACCGTCCGCACCTGCGGGCACTGCTCGACGATCTCGAGCCCGGCCGTCGCCTGGCCGGCCACGATGTCCGGGTGGTCGAACGGATGGATCAGCACAGCGCCGGTCTCGGCCTCGAACTCACGGGCGGCGCGCAGGCAGTCGTCGATCGACGTACCGACGAAGCGGATCTCGGCGCCGTACGCGCGAGTGGCCTTCTCCTTGGGGATCGGAGCACCGTGTGGCATGAACACGGTCGCCTTGATATCCAGCAGTTGCGCCGCCAGCGCGACGCCCTGCGCGTGGTTGCCCGCACTGGCCGCGACCACTCCACGTTTGCGTTCGGATTTGGACAGCCGGGCCATCCGCACATACGCACCACGCAGCTTGAACGAACCGGTGCGCTGCAGGTTCTCGCACTTGAGGAAGACATCACCACCGACGAGTTCACTCAGCCAGCGCGAGTACTCCAACGGCGTCGGCGCCACCACGTCGTGCAACAGATCGGCGGCCCGCGCGATGTCCTTCGCATCGATCACGGCTCAATAATGCCGTTGCACAGGCCGCATACGCTGCACCAATGAGAGTTACCGCTGTCGTGGTGCGACCCGCCGACCAGGCTGTCCTGGTCCTGCCGTCGGGGCTTCCACAGGTCGAGGTGGATGACGAGGTCTGGTTTCCCGATGTGGAACCGGCGCTCAGCGCGCTGCGGGACGAGTTCGGGATCGAGGCGTTGGTCCTCACCTGCCTGGTCAGGGAGCCAACGACGTACCTGATGGTTCTCGACGGGGCGGAGCCGACCGACGCGCAGTGGGTCAACGAGCTCGACGATCCGGCGGTCGTTGCCGCGCGAGCACACCTCGCGCTGCCCGCCGACTCCCCCGTCACGCCGGCCTGGACCATGCCCGGCTGGTACGACGAAGCACTCCCTTGGATCGACGAGCAGCTGACCCGGACCGGGCCCGTGCGCCAGGTCCGCTCCTGGGGCCTGTCGAACGTCCTCCGCTGCCCGACCTACGCAGACACCGCGTACTTCAAAGCACTCGCACACACCAGCACGATTCGTCCGGCGTCCGCGGATGCGTTGCCGCTGCTGTTCGCTGACGAGCCCTTGCTGCTGAAGAAGCTCTCCGACGATCGACCCGGCGCGGTGCCCGCACCCATCGCCATCGACGAGAAGCGCGTCTGGATGCTGCTGCCCGATGTCGGGTCGCCGTTGGCCGATGAACCCGACCTCGCGTTGTGGATCGGGTCGCTGCAGGGACACGCCAGATTGCAGCGCAGCTATGTGGATCAGACGGATCGACTGCTGGAGTTCAGCTGTGCCGACCGCAGGCTCACCGTCCTGGACGCGGAGCTCGATCGTCTGCTCGGGCCGAACCCGGCGACCGATCGGCTCGATCCGGCCGAGCGGGCGCAGCTGCCACGACGGGGCGAGCAGTTGCGCGAGGCAATCATCGAGCTGACGGCGATCGGCATACCGGAGACCTTGGTGCACGGTGATCTGCATCCGCGGAACCTCGCCGTACGCGATGGTCGGGTGCTGGCGTTCGACTGGACCGACGGGGCAGTGTCGCATCCGTTCCTGGACCTGGTGACGTTCGTCGAGGAGCGGTCACCGTTGTCGATGGATCTGCGAGTGCGCGACGCCTACCTGGCCGAGTGGGAAGAGTACGCGGCACCGCCGGACCTGCGACGGGCGCTCCACCTGGCCAACCAGATCGGCGCCCTGCATCAGGTCATGACGCAGCTGCATCTACCCGGCTACCTGGACGGGCCGAGCCGCGACTCGATCTACCGCGCCGCTGTGTGGTGGCTGCGACAGCTGCTACTTCAGCAATAGTTTGCCCAGGCGGCGCGAGGCGACGTACATGCCGAGGGTGCCCATGGCGGCGAGGTAGGCGGCGTTGATGAGGAGGGTCCAAGTGACGGTGCCGGTGCTGAAGGCGCGCTCGAGGACGACGCCCTGGTAGAGCGGGGTGATCTCGACGAGCCAGCGGATCGCGCCGGGGTAGGTCTCGACCGGGTAGAAGGTGGCCGAGAACAAGAACATCGGGATGATCCCGAGCTGGACGAACTCGAAGTCCTGCCAGCTGCGCATGAACGTCGTCAGCGCCATCCCGGCGCCCGCGAACGCGAACCCGATCAGCACCGAGGCCGGCAACGCGAGCAACGCCCACCACGACGAGACGAGTCCCATGATCAGCATCACCACGATGAACATGGCCGAGTAGATCGCGCCGCGCAGCAACGCCCAGGTGACCTCGCCGGTCGCGACGTCCCACGGCTTCAGCGGCGTCGCCAGCATCGAGTCGTAGAGCTTGTTGTACTTCATCCGGAAGAAGATGTTGTACGTCGAGTCGAAGATCGCGCCGTTCATCGCCGAGCTGGCGAGCATGGCCGGCGCGACGAAGGCGGCGTACGCGATCTTGGTGCCGTCGGCGAGCGTGAAGTCGCCGACCAGTTGCGCCACACCGACGCCGATCGAGAGCAGGTAGAAGACCGGCTCGAAGAAGCCGGACAGGAAGACGACCCACGAGCGGCGATACAGCAGGAAGTTGCGCTCGACGATGTGCCGGCCGGCCCCGAGGCGAACCGGCACTGGCAGGACCCGCGCCGCGATCGTCGCCATCAGCCGACCAGCTTCTTGCTGAAGCCGCGCACGGCCAGCCGCGTGCCGACGGCGAACCACGCCAGCAGGTAGACCACGTTGACCAGTGCCAGCCAGGGTTTGACCGTGCCGAGGCTCAGGCTGCGGGCCAGGTCGACGCCGTGCCAGAGCGGACTGACGTAGGCCAGCCACTCGATCCAGTCCGGCAACTGTGAGACCGGGAAGAACGCGCCGGAGAAGAGGAACGCCGGCACCACGCCGAACCGGAAGATCATCGCGAACCCGGAGTCGTTCTCCAAGGTCGTCGCGTACGCCGCAACCGGAGCGGCGACCGCCATCCCGACCAGCAGTGCGACCGGCAGGCCGAGCGCGCCGAGCGGTGACTTGAGCCCGCCGAAGATCGTGATCACGACGAGGAACACCGCACACGAGCTGAACACCCGGAACGCGATGAACGTGAGCTGCCCGTAGACCACATCGGCCGGACGCAGCGGTGACGCGATCATCGAGTGGTAGAACTTCTGCCACTTCAGCCCGCTCATCACCGGGTACGTCGATTCGCCGACGGCGATCTGCAATGCCGTCGAGGCCAACAGCCCCGGCGCGATGAACTGCAGGTAGCTCACCCCGCCCAGCGAGCCCGTCCCGTTGTTGTCGACGAACGATCCCAGGCCGATCCCCATCGACGCCAGATACAGCAAGGGCAGCACGAAGCTGCTGACCAGCGTGCCCTTCCAGGTCCGTTTGTAGACGGTCAGCCAGTAGTCGAACTGACGACGCCCGTTCTCCACTGCCAGCGCCATTTCAGTCCACCAACGTCCGCCCGGTCAGGCGGAGGAAGACGTCCTCCAACGTAGAGCGCCGCACCAGCACGGCCGCAGGCTCGAGACCACGCTCGTGGACGGCGGCGACCGCGCGCTCACCGTCGTCGGTATAGAGCAGCAGGCGATCCGGCAGCACCTCGATCCGCTGGGCCAAGTCCGCGACCTTCTCCTCCAAGGCATCGTGGTCGGACAGCATCACGTCCGGACCGAACCGCAGCTCGGTCACCTCCCGGGTCGAATAGTCCCGGATCAGCTCGGCCGGGGACCCCTCGGCCGCGATCAGGCCACCGTCCATCACCACGAGCCGGTCGCACAGCTGCTCGGCCTCGTCCATGTAGTGCGTGGTGATGATCAGCGTGACGCCGTCCTGTTTGAGCCGGAACAGCTTGTCCCACAGCAGATGCCGCGCCTGCGGGTCGAGGCCGGTCGTCGGCTCGTCGAGGAGCAGCAGATCCGGCTTGCTGACCAGTGAGCGCGCGATCGTCAGCCGCCGCTTCATCCCGCCGGAGAGCTCGTCGACCTTGACCTTGGCCTTCTCGGTCAGCGCGACGAACTCGAGCAGCTCGTCGGCACGCTCACGGCACTCGGCCCGGCTGAGACCGAAGTACCGCCCGTAGATCGTCAGGTTCTCCCGGACGGTCAGCTCGGTGTCGAGCGTGTCGTCCTGCGGGCACACCCCGAGCCGGCCCCGGATCGTCGGACCGTCGGTGGCCGGATCCAGACCGAGGATCCGCAGCGTCCCGGCGCTGATCGGCGAGACCGCGCCGATCATCCGCATCGTCGACGACTTGCCCGCGCCGTTCGGCCCCAGGAACCCGAACGCCTCGCCCCGCCACACGTCCAGGTCGATCCCGCGCACCGCCTCGAAGTCGCCGTACGACTTCCGCAGGCCGCGCACATGGACCAAGGACTCCCGCTGCTCACTCACAGCCCCGACCCTAGACGCGACCCCGGACACTTTTCTTGTCGTTTTGGGCATACCCGAGCCGACGCACCGCGTACGCGCGAACGCCGACCGCCAGCCACTCCGGCAGGTCCTTGTCCAGGGTCTCGATGATGGCCCGTTGATCCGCGTTCTGCACCAACAGGTCGCCGAGGTTGTAATACGACGTCGGAGTCGCCGGCCAGAGCTCCAGGACACCTCGGTAGTGCTGCTCGATCAGCTCCATCGCAGCCTCGGAGTCCGGCCGTACGCCGCGGTCGCGGGCGGCGGACATGCGAAGCAGCAACCGACGTCCTTCGTCAGCCATCCGCTCGTGGTCCTCGCGGCTCCACCCGTCAGTCGCTCGGACCGCGGCCTCGAAGCCCTCCGCGGCCGCCGGACCGAACCGGTCACCCAGATCCGCCTTCAACCGCGACCGTGCCTGCGACAACCCGCTGAAGAACTCCTCATCCCCCACCGACTCGTCGCCGGACAGCGCCGCGACCGTCCGCTCGACCGCACCGATCACAGCGTCCAGGCGTCGCCGCTCAGCCAGCAATTGTTCGTGGTGGTCCCGCAGTGCGGCCGTTTCCTCGGTCTGCTCGTCCAGGATCCGTGCGATGTCGGCCAGTGGTACGTCGAGCTCCCGCAACAGCAGGATGCGCTGCAGCCGGAGCAGCTCGGGGCGGCCGTAGTACCTGTAGCCGTTCGGCGCGATGCGACCAGGCGGGAGCAGCCCGATGGTGTCGTAGTGGCGCAGCGTGCGCACCGAGACGCCGGCGAGCCGAGCCACTTCGCTGACCGTTCGCTCCACGGTTCAGCAGCTTAATCGCTGGAGGGTGACGTTACGTCAGCCTTTAGCGTCCGAAGCATGTCCTTCACCATCCAGAACGCCCGGCTGATCGACCAGGGCACTGAGCTGACCTCTGGCTGCCTCCGCAGCGCTGACGGTCGCATCACCGCAATCGGTGGACCCGAGATCGCACAGCCCGGCGATGAACTGATCGACGCCACCGGTCTGACCCTGCTGCCCGGGCTGATCGATTCACACGTCCACCTGATCCCCGGCTGCACCCAACTGGCGGCGACGTACGGCGTGACCACGCTGATCGACCAGTTCAGCAAGCCGGACCTGATCGCCACTGTGACTCCGCGGTCCTCGTTCCGCACGTCGAGCATCGGCGCTACGGCACCCAACGGACATCCGACGATCGCGTACGCACCTATCCCGTACGTCGAGGGCCCGCAGGACGCCAAGCAGTTCGTCGCGGACCGGATCGCCGAGGGCGCTGACCACCTCAAGGTCATCTACGACGACGGCTCCGGCTTCATGGCCCAGATCCCCGCATTGGACGACGCCACATTGCGTGCACTCACGCAGCAGGCCCATGAGCACGGTCTGCTCGTGGTCGCGCATGTGTCCACCGCGGCTGGCGCGGTCAAGGTGGTCGAGTGCGGAGTCGACGTACTGGCGCACGTCCCGTCCAACCTGATGTCATTGGCTCAGGTGGAGGCTGTGGCCGGGGTTGCGGCTGTCATCGCGACGCTGGACATCGTCGACGGCTTCAACCGGCCGTCCGGACACCTACCGCTCCTGGACGAACCAGAGCTGATGGCCCGCACCTCGGCGCGCTGGCGGAGGCTGCTGGACCGCCAGTCCCGTCGCTGGATGCCACCGCAGCCACCGGACAGCGGCCCGGCCCGGGCGAACACGCTGGCGTTGCACGAGGCCGGCGTACGCGTGCTGGCTGGAACGGACGCACCGAACCCCGGACTGGTCTTTGGAGCGTCATTGCATCGAGAGCTCGGGCATCTGGTTCGCGCTGGTCTCAGTCCGGCCGAGGCGATCGTTGCCGCGACCAGTGCACCGGCTGAGGTGTTCGGCCTGAGTGACCGCGGCCGGCTGACCCCTGGCACCCGGGCGGACCTGCTGTTGATCGACGGTGATCCGTTGGCCGACATCACTGCCACCCAACGCATCTGCCGGACGTGGGTAGGTGGGGAGTCAGCCGGGACGATCGACAACGAGACCGAGCTGGCCGGCCTCCGGCACCTGCGTGATACCACTATCCGGATCATCGACGGGATCAAGGCGCAGTGGCCCGGATTCCCTGCCCCAGAAGACGTTCTGCGGGAGGACGGTGAGGTCCTGGGTCGCGTCGTACCGGTCGCTGGTGGCTGGTTGCCCACTACCGTCTTCGGTGCCGCACTCGGCGCAGTGGCCGACCGCGACGTCGCCATCGACGCCGTCACCCGCGAGGGCCTGTCGAGCCTGTCCGAAACCTGGCTGGCCCGCACTGACGAACCAGACTGGGCCGAAGCCGTCCTGCTGGAGGTCCAACCCGACCGCATCCGCCTCCGCTGGAGCGACCCGCTCCTCGACCAACCCTCGTCCGGCCGCTGGTACGACCTGGCCGACCTCGACCTGACCCGCCGATAACCTCGGACAGGTGCGCCTGTTCGAGCAGGAGCTGGAGCTGCCGTCGGGGCTGGGTGAGATGTTCGCCGACGAGTGAGCTGGGGTTAGCCGCGGCCGACGTACGGCATGCCGGCGGCCATCACGGTGAGGGTTGGTACGGCGACGCTCGTCGGCAGCTGTGCTATCCGGACGACGAAGTCGGCGACGATCTTCGGGTCGAACGTCGGCTCGACCGCCGTCGAGCCGTCCGGCTGGAGCGCGCCCTGCTCCATCCGCTCGGTCATCGCGGTCGCGGCGTTCCCGATGTCGATCTGGGACGCCGTGATCCCGTGCGGCCGGCCGTCCAGCTCGAGTCCCTTGGTCAACCCGCTGATCGCGTGCTTGGTGGCGGTGTAAGCGATGCTCTGCGGCCGCGGCACGTGCGCCGCCAGCGAACCGTTGTTGATGATCCGCCCACCCTTCGGGTCCTGACGCAGCATCAACGCGAACGCCGCCTGCGCACACAGGAACGACCCGGTCAGGTTGGTGTCCACGACGTGACGCCACTCCGCCTCCGTCACGTCCTCGACCGACTTGGCCGGTGCGCCCGTACCGGCGTTGTTCACCAGCACGTCGATCCGGTCGAGCCCGCCGAAGAACGCCCGTACGGCGTCTCCGTCGGCGACATCGAGCACCGCCAGCCGCACCCGGCCGTTGCCGGCGGCCACAGTCCCCTGCAGCTTCGCCTCGGTGCGGCCGGTCACCCAGACGTCGAAACCGGCAGCGGCCAGGGCCAGCGCCATCTCCCGACCCAGCCCGGAACCGCCACCGGTCACCACAGCCACCTGCGTCATCCGTCACCTCTCGCGTTGTCGGTCTGCCCTCCAGAATGGCAGCAACGCGGCTGCGACCGCGGTGAGGACCAGAAGCTCGACCCAGACGCCCTTGCCCAGCGGCGGCACCAGCTCCTCGGTGAGGTTGAAGGCGGCGTGGATCAGGATCGCCGCCGGCACTCCACCCTTCAGACGCTCGGTCACGGTCAGCATGATGAAGGACAGCGGGAACAGTCCGAGGAAGAACGTCGCCGCCTGTGCGGTGAAGAACCCGTCGTCGTGCTGGCCCGTGCCGGGCAGGAAATACAGCGGCACGTGCCAGAGTCCCCAGCCCGCCCCCAGAATGGCGGTCGTCACCAGCGGCCCGAACTGCTGCCGTAGCCGAGGCTGGACGTACCCACGCCAGCCGAACTCCTCAGCCACTGGCCCCGCCAGGAACGTGTACGCCGCCGCACCGAGGATCCCGCCCGCACTCGCGACCACCGAGGCCGCATGTCCGGGCAGCTTCGGCAGGTCCCCCGCCAGCGCCGTCGCCGCCAGCGGTGCGAACGCTCCGAGCACCACCGCGGTGACCGGCCACCGCACTGACCACCGGACGCCACGCCTGCGCTCGCGGTGCCACAAGAACATCACCAAGGCGGCCAGCGATGGCCCAGCAGCCGCCAGGCCGAACACAAGCTGCCCAGATCCCCCGTCCAGATCCACACCCAGTACGCCGAGCGCCGCCCACGGCACCCAAGTCAGCACCAGACAGATCACGCCGAACTCGATCAGGCGTCGTCTGGTCGTCACCGCGCTACCGATCGGCAGAACGCTGGTCATCGACACTCTGAGCTCCTCACTCTCGCACCGTCGAGGTAACTGTCTGCCGTCCGAGACACACGTCACGAGGGTGCTGAGCCGACTCAGCGGGTGGTGTTAGGTCCACCCACTGCGCTGTGTGACCACGTCTTCACGAAGAGTAAATGAGTGGCGACTCACTCGGCTATTCTGGAAACTCATTTGCGTGTATCACGCAAGCATGTATATGCTTGCAGCATGCAAGTAAACGACGCGTACGTTCCGCAGACCCCCATCGAGGGCGTCATGCACGCGTTCACCCGGATCGGCCGCCGGCTGAAAGCCAAACAGCCCGGCGACACGATCGACCACAGCGCGCACGTGGCGCTGTTCGTGCTGCGGTGCAGTGGCGCACTGCGGCTGTCCGACCTGGCGGCACGGATGGAGCTCGACGCCTCGACCGCGAGCCGGCACGTCCGGGCACTGGAGCAGCTGGGCCTCGTCCGGCGCTCACCCGATCCCGACGACGGCCGGGCCTTCCGGGTCGAGTTGACCGAGCAGGGCATCGAGCAGTGGGAGTCCAGCGCACGGCGCCGGACGGAGCTGCTCAGCGCGGCGATGGAGGGCTGGACCGAGGACGAAATCGAGACGTTCGAGCGGTTGATGACCCGATTCGCCGACGGCGTCGCCGCCCTCACCGACATCCCTCCGCAGGCCGCCTGGGCCGAGAAGGGCTGGGCCGCGATGCAACAGCGGCTCGCCGCGAAGGCACCACACACCAACACAGACTCCGCGACCGATGGGGATCCCATCGGCAGCGAGAACACCGAAGAGAACCTGGAGAGCACCAGATGAGCACCACAGAGCCCGCCACCGCCGGCGGAGCCTCAGCACCAACTTCTGACGGCGGTCCTTCCTACCTGTCCCACAAGCAGATCCTGGTCATCCTCGGCGGCCTGATGGCCGGGATGTTCCTGGCCGCACTCGACCAGAGCATCGTCGGTACGGCGCTACCGCGGATCGTCAGCGAGTTCAACAGCCTGGACAAGTTGTCCTGGGTGGTCACGGCGTACCTGCTGACCTCGACCGCCTCCACCCCGCTGTGGGGCAAGATCTCCGACCTGTACGGGCGTCGCCCGCTGTTCATCGCGGCGATCGTGACCTTCCTGTCCGGCTCGGTCCTGTCCGCGCTGTCGCAGAACATCGAGCAGCTGATCGGCTTCCGCGCCGTCCAGGGTCTGGGCGCCGGCGGTCTGATGTCGCTCGCGTTCGCCACCATCGGCGACGTGATCCCGCCGCGCGAGCGCGGTAAGTACATGGGGTACTTCGGTGCCGTCTTCGGTCTGTCCTCGGTGGCCGGTCCGCTGCTCGGCGGTCTGCTCACCGACGGTCCCGGCTGGCGCTGGATCTTCTGGATCAACCTGCCGATCGGACTCGTTGCCCTGGGCATCGTTGCGGCCGTGCTGAAGCTGCCGCACGTGAAGCGGTCGCACAAGATCGACTACCTCGGCGCCTCCACTGTCGCGGCCGCCGTCACCGCGCTGCTGCTGGCCGTCTCCTGGAGCGGTCCGACCAACGGCTGGGGCAACGGGACCACGCTCGCACTGCTGATCGGCGCCGTCGTACTGGCTGTCGCCTTCGTGCTGATCGAGCTGCGGGTCGCCGAGCCGATCATCCCGATGGACCTGTTCAAGGGCCGGATCTTCTCCGGGTACGCCGGGTACGCGTTCCTGCTCGGGTTCGCGATGTTCGGTGCGCTGATCTTCCTGCCGCTGTACCTGCAGGCGGTCAAGGACCTGTCCCCGACCCGCTCCGGCCTGGCGCTGCTGCCGATGATCGTCGGTATCTTCTTCGCGTCGATCCCGAGCGGCCAGCTGATGAGCCGGACCGGGCGGTACAAGATCTACCCGATCGTCTCCGCGATCCTGGTCGGCGGCGCGATGGTGATGCTGTCCACGATCGGCCTGACCACGCCGTACTGGCAGCTGGCGATCTACATGTTCGTGATGGGCGCCGGCCTGGGCCTGTCGATGCAGATCACCGTCACCGCGGCACAGAACAGCGTGCCCCGGCAGCACATGGGGACCGCGACTTCGACGATGACGTTCTTCCGCTCGATGGGTGGCGCGATCGGCACCGCGGTGTACGGCGCAGTCCTGACCAGCCGGCTGAAGGACCACCTGGGCGACATCATCCCGAACGCCACCCAGACCATGGTCGACGGACTGGCCAAGGCCGCGAACAGCGTCCAGGCGCTGCACGCACTGAAGGAGCCGCTCAAGGGCTTCGCCCTGCACGGTCTGGTGGACGCCATGGACGACGTCTTCCTGGTCTCGCTGCCGTTCCTGGCGATCGCGTTGGTCCTCGCGATCATCACCCCGGAGCAGCGGTTGGCCGGTCGCAACGACGGCCCCAAGCCCGAGGGTGAGGAGTCGATCGAGGCCTCCGCGGCCGCGGCAATGCACTGACACAGCAGTAACTGAAGAACAGCCGTTCCGGAATCTTCCGGGACGGCTGTTCTGCTGCGTGGGAGAATGGCGCGCCCTGACCCTGTGGGCATCTAATTTCGGTACCTAAGCTGACGCGCGGATCGACAGGAACAGCCTGGATGAAGACTTTGGACCGGCCCTTGGACGACGACGACCGCGCAATGGCGGATCTCGCCGACGTCCGCGACTGGCGACGGGTCGGCGGCCCTCACAGCGGTGAGACCGGACCCGTGCCGGTCCGCGCGCTGATCCGGCGGGTCAAGTCCGCCACCGGCTGGAAGCCGTGGCCGGTGAACCGCAAGACCGTCATCGACGACCTGCTCGACGGCTGGGGCTTCCTCACCAAACGCAAGACCGAGCTGGCCGTGTACGACGACCAGATCCTGCCGCACAGCCCGTTCAGCGGCTGGGTCGCGTTCGCGATCGAGCCGTGGGACGTCGACGCCGCGGCAGCCGGACTGGACGAGCACTGGCCGGACAAGTTCGATTTGGCCCGCCGGCATTGGGGTAATCCAGCCTATGTGGGAACCGAAGACACCTCCGGATTCGTCGATGAGTGGAGCCCCGGCGCAGGCCGGGACCGCCGCCATCTGGCGATCTGGACGCCGCCCGGCGCCGAGATTCACCTGTACAGCAACAAACCGACCGTCAGACCGCTGTCGGTGTCCGTCGGCATCAACTACGTGGTGTACCTCAACGAGGAGGGTTCATGAGAGCACGATCTGGAGCTGCGGCCGCCCGGCAAGACGCACGCACCATCGTTCGTGACGGACACGCCAACAGTGGCAATCCGATCGGCACCGACACGCGAAGCACGGTCGCGCCGGGTGCGATGCTGCAGATCGCCCAGGCGTCCGCGGCGGCCGTCAAGACCGCCGACCGCGCCTCCGGCGACCTGCAGCGAAGCACCAACGCGGCAACGCTGCCGACGAGGTCGACGCAGACCTCGCAGGGAACCGGCGAGCGCCCTCAGAACGGCCCGAAGGGCCACGGTGCCGGCCCTGGCCGCACCAAGCCGTCCGGCCCGGCCCGGTAGAACTAGACCACTTCGGGTGATCTCGGGCCCGGTTTGTTGCGTTCGGCAAGCGCGTCGCGATGACCCCGGGCCCGCCCTAACCTTTCTCCGCAGGCAGCATGTCGACGACGATGTGGGATGGACGCCGAATGAAAACCAAGGACAGGCCGCTCGACCTGGACGCGGCCGCGATGGCCGACCTCGCCGAGGTCGAGGACTGGACGCAGGTCGCCGGGCCCGACAGTGACGCGACCGGCCGCGAAGTGGTCCAGGCGCTGGTCCGCCGAGTCTCCGCCGCCACCGGCTGGAAGCCGTGGGCCGACAACGACCCCCACCAGGACTTCAGCAAACTGCAGTCCTGGGGCTTCGAGACCCCACGTGGTACGACGCTGATCGTGTTCGACGGCCTCGTCATCGCGGACGTGCGCGACAGCGGTTGGTCGGCGTACGACCTGGAGCCCGGCGACATCGCGGCGGCCGAGGCCGGACTGGACGAGCACTGGCTGCCGGCGTTCGAGCTGGCCGCTTCCGTCTGGGGCGCGCCGGTCTATGCCAGCGACTACCGCAACGCGAACTTCCTTGACGAGTACCGCCCAGGGGCCGGCTTCGACCGGCGCCACCTCGCGGTCTGGCAGCGTCCGGGTGCGGACTTCTTCCTGTACAGCGACAGGCCGACCGCGGACCCCCTGTCCCCGAGCGTCGGTATCAACTACACGGTCTACATCGACTAGGAGCCCTAGTGAGCACTCCCGCAGAAGGCCCGCAGACCGGGACCGCCACCCCGACACCAGCGGCCGCCGTCGACACAGCGACCATGTTCGCGCAGCTGAACGAACGCATCGCCGCGCTCCAGACGGAGCTCGCTGAGTACCGGGCCGCACAAACGCCCGCCCCGGCAGCTCCCCAGGCCGAGGCAGCCACGCCCGCGGCCGCGCAGAGTCCTTCGCGCGGTGGGCGGTGGGGGCGGGTGGCACGGCGTTCGGTAATGCCTGCCGCGGTCGCGGGAGTCTATTCCCAGACCGAGTCGGGCCAGCAGAACCTCTCGGCGCTCTCCGGCTGGGCCAGTGACCGGTGGGCCGAGGCCTGGGGCGCGGGCGCGGACCTGGTGAAGTCGATCAACGAGAACGTCGTTCAGCCCGCCATCCAGGGGACGGTGGACTTCGCGAACTCCGTCAACGACAACGTGATCCAGCCCGCGATCCACGGGACTGTCGACTTCGCGAACTCCGTCAACGACAACGTGATCCAGCCGGCCATCCACGCCGGCGCGGTAGCTATCGACGCGACTGGGCAAGCCATTGGCGCCACTACCGAAGCGGTCGGGCAAGCGGCGACGTGGGCGGCCAACGGGAGCGGCCCCGCTCACACCGTGGCCGCTGTCGCCACCGGTGCGGCCCTCGCCGCGGCGGCCACGCCACGGGGGCAGGCGGTCATCAAGGCCGTAGCCAGCGCGGTCCGGCACCCGGGCGAGACGATGCGACGCTTGGTCAACGCGATCCGCTCCAACCCGGAGAGCGCGGCAGCGGCAGCGTCGCCGCGGGAGGTCCAGCAGGCGGGCAGCGAGCTCGCGGCGACCGGCACCGAGACCCCGGTCCCCAACGCCGCGGAAGTCGGCGAGCAGCTGTCCATTCCCGGCCTGAACGTACCGGCCCTCGACCCCGCTCTGGCACCTGCCGGCAGCAAGATCCCCGAGCAGAGCGCGCAAACCCCGGCCACCACCCAGGGCGAGGCCCAGCAAACCGGCGCCGCAGTCAGCACCAACACCCCAGACAAGGGCCAAGGCAAGTAGTACACGGACACCCTCGCAACACCGGCGCAAGCAAGCACCACACCAACACCCAACAACACCCGCGCCAACAAGCAGCACGCGAACACCCGCGCCAGCAAGCACCACACCAACACCCCGGACTACCGGCCCGAGCAACCAGCACACGAACACCCCGCAACACCCGCCCGAGCAACCAGCACACGAACACCCCCAGCACCGGCGCGAGCGAGTACCACACGAAGTCTGACCAAGCTCAGCCGCAGACAGAACGATCGGTCGCCCTCCCCGGAGGACGACCGATCGTTCTGTTCAGCGGCCCGTTCTGTCTGGGCTGCGGCTACGGCACCCCATCCACCAACTGCCATCTCGTGGGATAACCCGTTGCCCTGCTCCTTCTCCCGTGAGATCCCGGTGGGAGAAGGGGCAGGTGGACGGGTTATCCCACGAGATGGTCGTGCGCGGCGGTGGCCCAGGTCGCCGCGGGTTGGTCGGTCGGCGTCGCCGCGGTTCGGTCGGTCGGCGTCGCGGCGGGTCGGTCGGTCGGCGTCGCGGCGGGTCGGTCGGTCGGCGTCGCGGCGGGTCGGTCGGCGTCGCCGCGAGTCGGTCTGCATCGCCGCGGGTCGGTCGGCGTCGGCGCGGGTTGGTCGGTTGGCGTCGCGGTGGGTCGGTCGGTCGGCGGTGACCAGGCGTACTTCGGTTGTTGGCTCGGGGCTACGGCGTTCCGTCGGTTTGGGCGGGTGGGGTGGTGGGGGTGGCGGCTCTGGTTGCGGTGGCGGATTGGCGGCGGCGGGGTAAGGGCGGGAGGGGTCTGGGCGGGGTTGGATCGACGTCGTTGCCGGCCAGGTGGTTGACGATGGTGTTGAGGACTGCGGCGGTGGGGACGGCGACCAGGGCGCCGACGATGCCGGCGATGATGACGCCGGTGGCGATCGAGAGGATCACGGCGAGCGGGTGGACGCTGACCGCGCGGCCGAGCAGGAACGGCTGCAGCACGTGCGCTTCGAGCTGTTGTACGCCGATCACGACCGCCAGCATCACGATCGCAACAATGGGGCCCTTGGCAACCAATGCGACCAGCACGGCGACGATGCCGCTGACCAGCGCGCCGACCACCGGGACGAAAGCACCGACGAAGACCAGGATCCCGATCGCGCTCACCAGTGGCAGGCCGATGATCGCGGCCCCCAAGGAGATCCCGACGGCGTCGACCGCGGCGACGATGATCGTCGCCCGGACGAACGCGGTCAGCGACACCCACGCCTTCCGGCCGGACGAATCCGCCTTGTCGCGCGCCCCGCGCGGGAACAGGCGCACCAGCCAGGCCCAGATCTGATTGCCCTGGTACAGGAAGAAGAACAGACAGAACAGCGCGATGAAGAGTCCGGCGACGACGTGGGTGGCCGTCGTACCGACCGCCGCCGCGCTCTGACCGATTGCGCCGCCTGAGGTGATCTGGTCGCGCAATGTCTTGATGGCGCTCGCGACGTCGGCGTCGGTGAGGCCGAAGTTGATCCGGGCCAGCGTGCGCAGCTTCTCGACACCTTCGCCGACCTGGGTCGAGAGGCTGTCGAACTGACCTGCGATCTGCGTACCCACCAGGGTGAGCAGACCGGCGACGACCACGATCGTGGCGATCACGGTGATGCCTGCGGCAGGCCCGCGCGGGAGGCGGAGCCGCTGAAGCCCGTTCGTGACCGGGATGAGCAAAGCGGTCAGCAGGATGCCGACGGTGACCGGTACGACGACCTCGGACAGGTACTGCATCGCGAAACCGATCACGACCACGGCACCGACGATCACCAGGAACCGCCAGGACCACGCGCTGGCGATGTGCATCCCCCGCGTCACCCCGGGGTCGACCGTCCCACCGGCCACCTGCTGTTGGCTGACAGCAGGTGGCTCCGGGTGGTCCGCTACTACCGGCACGGTCGCGCTGGATTCGTCGAGTACGTCGTTGTCCGCCATCGGACTCTCGTCCCGTCCCGCCTCGCTCATCACACCTCCGCAGCTAGGTTGCTGCAGACACTAGTGCCCGTGAGCGCATGAACTACGCCATGGCGCGGTCGAGGTCCTGGAGGAGGTCGTCGATGGTCTCGATGCCGACAGACAGGCGGATGAGGTCGGCGGGGACCTCGAGGGGTGTGCCGGCAACCGAGGCGTGGGTCATCTTGCCCGGGTGCTCGATCAGGGACTCGACGCCGCCGAGGGACTCGCCCAGGGTGAAGACCTCGGCCTTGTTGCAGATGTCCAGCGCCTGCTGCTCGCCACCTGTCACCCGGAAGGACACGATCCCGCCGTACCGCTTCATCTGCTTCGCAGCGGTCTCGTGACCGGGGTGACCGTCGATCCCCGGGTACAGGACCTGGCTGACGGACTTGTGCCGCTGCAGGAACTCGACGACCTTCTCCGCGTTGTCGCTGTGCCGGTCCATCCGCACGCCGAGCGTCTTGATGCCACGCAGCACCAGCCACGAGTCGAACGGGCCGGCAACGGCTCCGATCGCGTTCTGGTGGAAGGCGATCTTCTCGGTCAGCTCGGTGTCGCGGACGATCAGCGCACCGCCGATCACGTCGGAGTGCCCACCCATGTACTTGGTGGTCGAGTGGACGACGACGTCCGCGCCGAGCTCCAGCGGCTGCTGCAGGTACGGCGAGGCGAACGTGTTGTCGACCACCAGGATCGCACCCGCGTCGTGCGCGATCTGGGCGACCAGAGCGATGTCGGCGACGTTCAGCAGCGGGTTGGTCGGCGTCTCCAGCCAGACCACCTTGGTCTTGCCCGGGCGGATCGCGGCCCGGATCGCCTCCGGGTGCGTGACCGCGGCCGGCGTCATCTCGACACCCCAGGTGCCCAGGACGCGGGCGAACAGGCGGAACGTGCCGCCGTACGCGTCGTCGGGGAACACTACGTGGTCCCCCGGCACGCAGATCGAGCGGATCAAGGTGTCCTCGGCCGCAAGGCCGCTCGCGAACGCGAAACCGCGGTTACCCGCCTCGATGGCGGCCAGACACTCCTCCAGCGCCGTACGGGTCGGATTCGCGGAGCGCGAATACTCGTACCCGTTGCGCAGTCCACCGACACCGTCCTGCTTGTAGGTGCTGGTGGCATAGATCGGCGGCACGACCGATCCGGTGGTGGGGTCAGGCTCGTTTCCGGCGTGGATGGCGAGCGTCTCGAAGCCGTAGTGGTGGTCCATGTTCACCGGACCAGCGTACGGCCTGGTCTGATGCGGGTTCGCACACCGTCCACAGCCGGACGATTCGGGGGGATCCGAGTTGTCCACAGCAACGTCGTACCGACTGGCGAATGACCCATTCGGCCGCCTACGGTTGCGTTGGTGTCCGCCACCCCCGATGCACGCAGCATGGGCCGCTTGGAGCAGGAAGGTGACCGCGCCGGATGAAGACGCAGGACAGGCCGCTCGACCAGGACGACCTGGCGATGGCGGACCTCGCCGAGATTCGCGACTGGAGCGTGATCGCCGGCCCGGACGGCGACGACTCGGGTCCGGAGGTCGTCCGTGCGCTGGTCCATCGGGTGATGGCGCAGACCCCCTGGCGGCCGTGGCCGCTGGAGCCGGGTGAGGTGATCGACCCCGAGATGGTCTCGTGGGGATTCACCACCCCGCGCGGTACGACGATGATCGTGTTCGACGGCCTCGCGTTCCCGGACTGCCCGGACAGCGGTTGGTCGGCCTACGAGATCGGCCCGGACGACATCGCGGCTGCCGAGGCCGGGCTGGACGAGCACTGGACCGACCACTTCGCGCTCGCGATCAGGCACTGGGGACGGCCGGACTACCTCGGCGACGAGAACAGTCCGGGCTTCGTCGACGAGTGGGAGCCCGGCGCGGGCACCGGACGGCGCCACCTGGCCGTCTGGGTGCGACCAGGTGCCGAGTTCCACCTGTACAGCACCAAGCCCAGCAAGGACCCGCTGACGACCTCGGTCGGCGTCAACTACGCCGTGTACATCGACTAGGAGACACGATGACTCAGCCGTATCTCGAGCCGATGGACCGCCGGGCCGTGCGCGGCCGGGAGAACAACCGGCGGCGCGGTCAGAACATGCTCAAGGCGACGTACTCGGCGCTCCGGCGCGAACGGAAGCAGACCGATCCGGAGATCCGCCGTCGGCTCGGCCGGTCGAATCTCACGAAGTCCGATCTCCGCGACTTCGCGTACTACACCGTGGCCAAGGAGTTTCGTCCGGAGGCCTTCGGGCGGCCCGCCCAGGAGGCTGAGCAGGCGGTGTCCGCCGGACTGGCGCAAGCCGGCGGGCCACGAGGCAGGACCAGGCTCGGCCGCTGGTTTGCGAACATGCGGGACCAGCGGCGCGGCACGAAGATGCTGAAGGCCGCCTACACGATGGCCTACCGCGACGCCAAGAAGCGGGACGGGGTGTACCTGCAGCGAGTCGGAGGCTCCGATTTCGACGCCCGACGTCTCCGGAACCTTGCGCACGGCAACATCCAGGCTGTCATCAATCCCGAGTGGCGTGGTGTCGCGCCGGCGGGACAGCCGCAGTTCGGACAGGATCAGTCGGGTCCGGCCCCGCAGCAGGCTGGGGACCACCTGACGCGGATGGCGCAGATGCTCAAGGAGCTGAGCGACGCCACGATCGTTCTCCAGCAGCAGATGGAGCAGAACCAGCAGGAGATGGCCAGGCTGTCCGCCGAGGTGGACCAGCTACGCCAGATCATCGCTACCCAGAACCCTGCGGCACAGCAGCAGACGCCTGCGCCGGCCCAGGAGACCTCTGCGCAGAACACCGGCCCCGAAGCCGCCCAGACCGCTCCCGAAGCAGCCGAGCAACCCCCCACACCACCCCAACAGCCGGTAGCCGAACAAGGCACAACCGAGCAAACCCCGGCAGCCGTGGACCCGGCCGCAGTAGATCCCGCGGCCGTCGATCCGGCAGCCGTGGACCCGGCAGCAGTCGATCCGGCAGCAGTGGACCCGTCAGCCGCAGCGGTCGATCCAGCAGCCGTGGACCCGGCTGCGGTGGATGCGGAGGCCGCGGCTGTGGATCCGACGGACCTTGGTCCGGATCCGGATGCGGCCGTGGGCGAACAACTCGCCTTGGATCTCTCCGGGGAAGGAGAGGTCGAGGTCGCCCCCGAGGCGGAGCGGCTGGCGACGAACGAGGTTTGGGTCGACGGGGCCGCGGGGAGAACCACGCCCGCAATCCCTGAAGCTGACGGGGAGGTGGCGCAGCAGAGCGGTGAGTCTGCGGCGGTCAACGCGGCGGCTCCGGAGCAGGGCACGACTACCGCGGCTCCGGCGCCGGCCGGTCAGGCGGCCGAACAGGGCGTCGGCCCGGACGACACCGACACCCGGGCTCAGAGCGAAGGCCAGACCCCGGCATTGGATCCTGACGTCGCGGCAGCAGCCAAGGTCGGCCTCGACTCACCGGCAGCCAAGGGCTCAACGCGCCAGGCCGCCGCCGAGACAGCGGCCAACTCAACCCCAGCGACGAACGGAAAGGCAGGCCCCGGCCCAGCCACCACCAAGGAGACGAAAACCGAGCGCTGACACCCCCTTGCAGTTGCCAAGGGCAAACCAGGTTTGCTACGGCAGACTCACACAGGTTGTTGCTCACGGCAACCGGCCTCGGCCGGTCGCCGTGGTAGCTGGCGCCGGATCGGGTTCCTGCAGGAGATGGACCAGCTCATGGCAACTGGTTCAGGTCAGTTGCTTGGGGGGAACGCCGCCGGTGGGGGCCGGCGGCGTTCGTTGTTTGGAGTGTGGTTAGTGGCGGTGTGGGAGGCGTACGTCGAGCCAGACTGAGCGGTGGTCGCTGGTCGGGAACGGGAAGACGCCGGTGAGCCGGAACAGCGGGTCCGCCTGGACCGGCCAGAAGATGCCGGATCCGACCGGTTTGAGGCTGCGGGACGGCAGTACGTAGTCCGCCCGCAGGTTGCCCGGTGACGGGGTGTCGGCGAAGTCGGCCGTGTCGTACTTCGGGTTGCTCTTCTGCGTGGTGTTCACGCCACCCTGCAGTGTGGCGGCCTCCGGCCCACCGGCCGACGTCGGCCGCGGGTCGATGATCCGCGGGTTGTCGATCAGCTGCTGGATCGACCCCGGCACAGAGTCACCGTCCAGAGGGTCGCTGTTCATGTCGGCCGCGATCACGAAATCGCTCCCCGGCTGCAGACCGCCGTACCGGCCCTTGTCGTCATAGATGTACGACGACTTCCGCCCCGGCTGAATGTAGTCGGCCCAGAACCGGATCTCGTCGTGGTTCCGCGTCCCGTTGCGATCCTCGACACCGTCGAAACTCGGCGGCGTCGGGTGCGACACCAGGAAGTGCACGGTGTTGTGACCGATCTCGATCGGGACGTCCCAGTGCGACTTGCTGGACAGGCGGAACGCGGCCAGCTCGGCCGGCGAGTACCAGTCCTTGGGCGCCGGCGTCGCCGGGTTGTCCGGGAGCATCGCACCCGGCATGTCCTTCCACTTGAACAGCTGGAAGGTCCGCACGTGACGGGTGTCGATCGGGTAGCGCGAGTACACCACCATCCCGTACTGGCCTGGGAACACACCGAATCCGTACGCGTCGTCCCCACCGCTGATCTGACCGTCGTTGTTGAGGTCGAACCCGCTCGGGATCCCGGTGTTCGACGGCGCAACGTACGCGTACGGGTAGCGGATCGGCGCGGCACCGTGGTGCCCCACCTCGAGGTAGTTCGACCGGAACAGATCGGCGGCCTTGTGATCAGGCACGTAGTCGAACTCGTTGACCAGCAGAACGTCGGGACGCTCGCGCTGGATCACCTCCGCCACCGCCATCGCCTGGGCGTTGGTCGTGGTGCTCAGGTCCGTGACCAGCTGTCCGGCCGCACCGCGGTTCAGGCTCGCGTTGTACGTCGCGAACCGGACCGACCCACGCCCGTCGCCGTCGTGCCCGCCCCCGCCGTCCTGTCTGTCCCCGCCGGCGTTGCCCGTCGACGTACCGGCGATCAGAGCTCCGGCGAGCACCGTGAGCGCGATCACCACCCTGCGAGTCCTACGCATCACACATTCCTCCAGTCGGACCGAATGCCCAACACGCTAACCACCGCGGCATCCGCCGTACCTGAACGCGAAGTGAACACTCCCCTGCTCACTGGATCACTGGGCGGTCTGCACTCCACCGCGCCACCGGTAGATGGACCACCATCGAGGTCCTCTGAACCAGCTCGCCAGGGTCGGATACCACGTCGGATCGTAGGCCTCCACGACAGCAGGGCTCTGCTCGAACATGGCCCCGATGTACATGTCCCACGACTTGAGATCCCTCCGGCTGTAGTTCCTCCGGTCGTCCCAGATGCATTCGAGGACGTCGAGGGTCAGCTCCGCGACGGCCTCGACCAGCGCGCGATCCTTGTGGCCCTTCGGGCAGTCCATCTGGTCGTAGAAGTACTTGCGGAGCGACGGATGCTCGATGAAGATCCGGTCGACCTCGAGCATCAGATCAGTGGCACTGCGATACGACATGTTCCGTACGGTCCGGCTGCCGATCCGCCAGGCGAGAATCGCCGACAGCACCGATACCAGCACGGCGACCCCCGACAGATACTCCGCTCTCGTCACGCCTCACCCCTCCTCGTCGAGACTTTTCAGCGCAGCGGCGAGCAAATGGTGATCACGCGGAAGTTCGTAGCCTTCGCAGTACAGCGCCGGGAGGAGTCGCCGGAGCTCGGACCGGTCGAGCTTCGGCCGCGCCGGGTCGAGCCACATCAGCCGCAGCTCTTCCGTCCCCGACCCGGTCAGATCCGGTACGACGTACTCGACGTTCTCGACCAGTTCGGCGCCGAGCCGTTCGTAGAACGCGATCCGGCGCTGCCTGATGATCCGTTCCTCCGAATCGCCCGCCTCGTCCGGCTCCTCGACCTCGAGGATCACGCGCCGCACCGGCGCGGCGTCGAGCATCGAGTGCCACAGCGCGGTCCCGTAGCCGCGGCTGCGGATCGACCGGTCGATCGCGTAGTACTCGAGGAACAACCAGTCGACCGACGTCAGCAACCGGGCGAACGCGATCCCGGTCGGTACGTCGTTGTCGAGCTGAACCCAGCCGAGTTCGTCACCGGAGCGGACCGCCGCGAGCAGCTCGTCGAACGGTTCGCGCTGCCGCTGTGGAAAACCGTCGACGTAGATACGCCTGGCAGCTTCCACGACGTCCCGCCCCGCCCCACCCAATGGCGCGAGGATCACCAACCCCACCACCCCCAGGCACCAGGAAGCGACGGGCGGGCCCGGATGTCAACAGGCTGTCACCGCGAAGGCGTCGGCTCGAGCTTCAGCCGAACGGTGAACAGCGGGAGGAGGTAGTGGACCAGGGGGCCGATCGAGAGGGCGTAGACGACGGTACCGATGCCGATCGAGCCGCCGAGGAGGAAGCCGGACGCGAGGACAGCCACCTCGATCGTCGTACGAACCAGGCGAACGCTCAGTCCCGTACGACGTACCAGGCCGGTCATCAGCCCGTCCCGCGGACCCGGGCCGAACTGCGCGCCGATGTAGAGCGCACCGGCCAGCGCGTTGACCACGACACCGGCAAGCATGAAGACGATCCGCAACCAGAGCGCCTTGGGACTGTCGACGATCGACAGCGTCAGGTCCGTGACGAGGCCGATCACGATCGCGTTGCTGATCGTGCCGAGGCCGGGCCATTGCCGCAGCGGGATCCAGGCCAGCAGAACGACGAAGCTCACCGCGATCACGACGGTGCCGAAACTCAGCGGCAGGTGCTTGGTGATGCCGGAGTGGAACACGTCCCACGGATCCAGGCCGAGGTTCCCCTTGATCATCAGGCCCATCGAGGCGCCGTACAGGATCAGGCCGACGTACAGCTGGACGAGGCGGCGCGGGAGGTGGCCGGCCTTGAGCTGCTGGATCGGGTTGATGGGCGCGAGTTGGCGGGTCGGAGCAGGGGAAGTGGCGGTCACGTCCCCAGTCTGCGGAGCAAGTGGCCTGGTGATCGATAGCCAATTGCGCGATAGTGGACTGCATGGATGCGAAGTATCTCCCCGCGAGCACGCTCTCCGGACTGCTCGGCGCGTGGGCCGACGGGCCTGGTCCGGCGTACCGGATCCTGGCCGAGCGCCTTCGGTTGCTGATCGCGGACGGGCGGATCATGCCCGGGTCGCGGGTGCCGAGTGAGCGCGAGCTGACCGATGCTCTCGGGGTGAGCCGGACGACGGTGGCATCGGCGTACCGGGAGCTGCGTGACAGCGGGTATCTGATCAGCCGGCGCGGGTCGGGCAGCGTCACGGCCCTCCCGTCGAGGATCGGGCCCGAGCTCGGGCGACAGCACGCGCCGGGGATCGACATGGACGGTCTGTACGACTTCACCTGCGCGGCGCCGTCCGCCGTACCGGGGATCAGTACGGCGGTCGCCGCGGCGGCCACGGATCTGCCGATCCAGCTGGCGACACCGGGGTATCACCCACAGGGGTTGCCGGTGCTGCGGGAGGAGATCGCGGCGGCTTATGCCGAACGCGGGTTACCGACGTCGCCGGACCAGATCATCGTGACCGCGGGCGCGTTGGCGGCGACCTCGATCGCGGTCCGGGCGATCACGCAGATCGGGGATCGGGTGCTGACGGAGAGTCCCACGCATCCGAACTCGGTGGACGCGATCCGGCGGAGCGGTTGCCGGGTGGTCGCCGTACCGATGTCGCCGGGAGGGTGGGACCTTCCGTTGCTTGAGGCAACCATCCGACAGACAGCGCCGCGAGCCGCCTGGCTGGTGGTGGATTTCCAGAACCCGACCGGATGGTTGATGTCGGCAACGGACCGGCAGCGGCTGGCGCGTGCGTTCGCGCGGAGCCGGACGACGGCGATCGTCGACGAGACCCTGTTCGAGCTGTCGCTGGACGGTCAGGAGATGCCGCCGCCGTTCGCGTCGTACGACCCGACCGGGGTGATCACCGTGGGGTCGGTGAGCAAGTCGTTTTGGGGCGGGCTGCGAATCGGCTGGATGCGGGTGCCCGAGGCGCTGGTGGCACGCGTGCTGGACGCCCGAGCATCGCTTGACCTCGGCGCGCCGGTGCTGGAGCAGTTGGTCGTTGCGCGGTTGTTGCGCGAGCGGTCGACGCTGCTGCCCGAACGCCGCGCCGAGCTCGCTCAACGCCGGGATGCACTGGCGGCAGCCGTATCCACGGAGCTCCCGTCCTGGCGCTTCCGCATGCCGTCCGGCGGCCTCTCCCTCTGGTGTGAACTCCCCGACCCCGTCGGCTCGAGCCTCGTCGGAGTAGCCCAGCGCAACGGCGTACTCCTGGTAGCCGGCTCCCGCTTCTCCCCCGACGGCGGCCTGGAGTCCTTCATCCGCCTCCCCTACACCCTCGACCCCGACACCCTCCGCGACGCAGTCCCCCGCCTGGCGTCGTCGTACGCCTCCCTCACAACCGGCCCACCCACACGCCGCCCCACCACCATGATCGCCTGATCCCACCCCAGGAAACCTGACACGTTGAGGGGTGGTCGTGGAACCAGCACGGCCGCAGCGGCGGGAAGCGGAGTGGTCCAGCCCGGCCGCATCACCGCGCACAGCCGGCCCTGACCGCCGCTCTTCCCACCAAATCGCACGTCATCGTGCCGTAAGGGGGGTTGGGAAGGTTCGTCTTGGTGCACGTGTTGAGAGATTATGAGAGTCACACTGCGAGAGGCGTGAGATGTCGTTCTTCAAGCGCAATACAGCCCTGGTCGAGCCCGAGGCGGCCCTGCCCGGCCGGCCCACTCCGAGCTTCGCCGTACCGGCGGAGAACATCGTCCTCCACACCCCCCAGACCGCTCCGGCGCCTGAGGGCTTCGAGGAGGTCTGGTTCGGCACCGGATGTTTCTGGGGGACCGAGGAGATTTTCTGGCAGCAGCCCGGCGTGTACACCACGGCCGTCGGCTATGCGGGCGGTTACACCCCGAACCCGACGTACGAGGAAGTCTGCACCGGCCGCACCGGCCAGACCGAGGCGGTCCGGGTCGTCTACGACCCCACCAAGACCACCTTCACCGACCTCCTGAAGGTCTTCTGGGAAACCCACGACCCGACGCAGGGCATGCGTCAGGGCAACGACCTGGGCTCCCAGTACCGCTCGGCCATCTACTACACCACCGACGCCCAGCGCGCCGAGGCCGAGCGCACCCGAGACCTCTACGCCCCCGTCATCAAGCCCCTCGGCTACGGCGACATCACCACCGAAATAGCCCCCCTCGGCTCCCACTACTACGCCGAGGCCTACCACCAGCAGTACTTACACAAGAACCCCAACGGCTACCGCTGCCACAGCAACACCGGCGCCAAGTTCCCGGCCTGATCTCCTGAAAGCGACCCCCACCAACTGGCGGGGGTCGCTTCTTGTTTTGCAGGAAGTGGCAATCCGTCACGTGGTGTCGCGGAATGAAGCTATCGCCTGCGGTCAGGATCGACGGTGGAGGGGATCACTCGATGAACGTGCGGCGGCTTGGCCTGGTTCTGGCTGGGGTTGGGATGTTGATGGGTGCTGCCGTGCAGGGGCAGGCGACGGCTGCGTCGGCCGGACCGCGGACGGTTGCCCGTTCCGTTTCGTGCGAGAACTGGATCATCTGGGCGGATGGTCCGCACAGTGCGATGGAGGCCAACGTCACCGCCGCGAAGCCGCCGCGGCTCGTGGATCAGTTCCAGATTCCCCAGTTCGTCCCGGTCCGGGCGATGTCGACCTGGTACCTGACGACGACTCGCCGCGGCGAGCAGTACTCGTACGGGCTGCTCCTCCAGGGCGGGAACCTGTACCGGCACTCGACCGTCGGCGGCAAGCCGTTGACGGCGACCAAGCTGGGAGGTGGGTGGACCACCTTCAAGGCGATCGCCACGTCGAACTACACCGACCCGCCGGGACCCACACATGCGTGTCTCTACGGCCTGAACACCAACGGAAACCTTTACCGGTACGCGCCGAGCGGTGTCAGTTACAAGGCGTACGGCGTGTTCGGTGGATTCAAGAGCTTCAAGGCGATGGCGATGATCAGCCAGGCACCGACGTACGACACTCTCCTGATGACGACCACCGCCGGGGCGCTCTACACGATCCACATCCCGACCACCGCGAAAGCGAAGCCGATCGTCAAGCTGATCCGCAAGTCCGGATGGTCCTCGTTCGAGTCGCTCCTGGTCGAACACTGCGGTCCCAACTTCGGTTCCGTTGTCGTAGGCATCGACCACAACACCGACTCCGGGTACCAGTACGCGTTCAGCAAAGCCAACGGCACCGCCACCGCAATCACGTCGTACGGCAAGATCCCAGTCGTCTTCAACGGCGGAGTCCACGCGTCCCTCACCGCGTTCTGGCTGAACGGCGAGTAGCCGAGCAAGTCACGCCCCTGCGCCTTGTTAGTGCAGGCGGCGGGCGAGGTGGACGTGGATCTGGGCATCTAGTTCTACGGTCTTGGGGAGGGCTTCGAGGGTTCGGCGGAAGACCTCGTCGCGGTCGGCGGGCTCGAGTAGGACGTATGCCGAGACCGTTGAGAGTTGTCCGACGTAGTCCTCGGCAGTCACGGTCACCCGCCGTTCGAGGTCCACCTGGCGGACGTCGGTGAACCACTCGGACTGCTCGAGCTCGGTGCCCGGCCATCGCATCAGGCGATCCTCGGGAGTGCCGTCGGGCGACGGGACGCCGTCGTCGTCCAGGTACGGCGCCCGGGCCGCGCGCGCGGCCTCCCTGAGGGCCGGATCAGCCAACCCGACCGGCACACCGAACGAGGTAAACACCCCACCGGGCCGGACGAGCTCCGCCATCCGTTCCCACCGGCCGTCAGGGTTGGTCCAGTGCAAGGCAGCAGCCGAATACACCAGGTCGTACGACGTATCGAGCGGCAGATCCTCGAATGCGGCCTGCACAGGAGTCACGTTCGCCGTCGAGTGCTTCCGCAGCTCAGCCAACATCGCCGCATCCGGCTCAGTCGCCGTGACCGCAATCCCACCCCCCGCGAACAACCGCGTCGCTTTCCCCGTCCCCGCACCAATCTCCAGCGCAGTCCGCACCGGCCCACCCGCATACGCCGTCACCAACTCAAGCAACTCCACCGGATACCCCAGCCGAAACCGCTCGTAAGCCCCCGCCACCGACCCAAAACTCAACCCCCGCATCACCATGCCCGCATCCTGACACCTCCCCCACCCCACCCGCCTACCATTTTCCCCAGCCGGATACGCATCCTGGTTGGACGGCGACATCACTGTTAGCGGGTGCCGGTCCAGATGGTTCGGGTGGTGAATGCGCCTCGCTCGGCGGCCTTGGTGGCTCGGGTGGCTTCGAGGTCGTCTGGGGTCGTTCCCAGGTTGGCTGCCAGGGCGCGGATGACCTCAAGGATGTCGGCGAGTTCCTCGACGGCGGTGGTCTCGTCGGCGGTGAGGAACTCGTCCACCTCTTCGAGAAGCTTGTCGCGCAGCCGGCGCCGGAACTCGGCAGGCTCGGCCTGATACGTGATCGGCTCAGCGCCATTCGCCCGAATGATCTCCGGAATCCGATCCCTCACCAGCTTGCCGTGAGCGCTCATCTGTTCCTCCACCATCCGAGAGACCGTACCGTTCCTGACAGACAAAGACTGTGCTGACCATCGGACAAGCGACGGTGCCCAGGACGGAGGTGGCGGGATGGTCCCGGATGAGACGTCGCAGCCACGGCAGCAGGAGGAACCTGGGCCGTTCGTGCCCGGCTCCGTGGCGCCGGTGGCTGGAGACGACGGCCGGGTCGTGCTGGACGACGAGGGCAACCCGGTCATGGCGCCCGTCGTACCGCCAGACGGCACAGTCGGGGAACTGCCACCCGAGACCACGCGCCGAACCGTCAGGAACCCGGACGGCACGGTCAGCGAACAGGTGAACATCGTGTACGAGTAGCGCCCGTCAACCGTGACGCGTAAGTCGTGCGTGACGGGGGCAAGTGCTGTGCGGGGTTGGGACTAGGCATGGGGCCAGGGGGTGACCCTGGCTCGACTGGGGTGCTCGAGGGCGAGTCTTGAGGTGGCGAGATCAATTGGTGCCGCTACCCGAGATCGAGAGCAGGGAGTTTGAGATGAGTACCGCTACAGCTACCGAGTCCCAGGTGGGCCGGAAGGTTTCCAATGCAGTGTTGTGGCGCGGTTTGCTGGCCATCGCGGTCGGGGCTGTCGCCGTTGTCTGGCCGAACATCACCGTCGGCGCGTTCGTCATCCTCTTCGCGGTCTACGCGTTCGTCGCGGCGGTCGCCGATGCGGGCCGCGCCTTCAGCAGTGAGCGTGGCTGGTCGGTGGTCGGCTACCTGTTGCTGTCGCTGGTGTCAGTGGCGGCCGGCGTCGTCGCACTGGTTTGGCCGGGTCCGACGGCCCTTGCTCTGACGCTGATCGTCGGCTGGTGGGCACTGTTCACCGGAGTCGTCGAGATCGCGATGGCGTTCACCAGCGGTCGTCGCGCCGGGCAGCGTGCCTGGTTCATCCTGAGCGGACTGGTCTCGATCGTGTTCGCGGCCGCGCTGTTCATCCGGCCCGATCTGGGCGCCGTGTCCCTGGCCATCGTCTTCGGCCTCTACAGCATCTTCTACGGCGTCACGGCCCTCGTCCTACGCAGCCAGGTCCGCAGCCTCGACCAGACCGCCCACCGCCTCACCCACGCAGTCGCTTGAGCCCGCACCATCACCGCACAACCCAAGGGCGCCGGCACCAGCCGGCGCCCTTTCAGTGCCTCAGCCCATGGTTTTTTGGCCGTCGATTGTTTCGCGGATGATGTCGGCGTGGCCGGCGTGCTGCGCGGTTTCGGCGGTGATGTGGAGGAACACGCGGCGGACCGACCAGAAGACGCCCGGTGGCTGCCATGGCGCGGACGGGAGTTCGTAGGACACGTCGAGGTCCAGCGTGCGGACCAGGTCGTCGGTGGCGGCCGCAACCTTTTCGTACTCCGCGAGTACGCCGGCCAGCGTCTCGCCCTCGACCAGTCGGAAGTTGTTCTCCCACGCGGCGATGGCTTCCGGGGTGTACTCGGTCTCGCCGGACGCCTCGTCGCCACCGCCGGCCTGGGCGAACTCGGCCCAGCTCAGCTCGACCGCGGTCACGTGCTTGATCAGTCCGCCGACCGTCAGCGCGCTGACCGTGCTGCGCGTGTTCGCCTGCTCGTCGGTGAGCCCTTCCGCGGTCTTCCGCAGGAAGCCTCGGTGCTTCCCCAGAAACTCGAGAATGTCGGCCCGCTCACCAACCACGATCTGCTCGTTCGTTGTCATATCCCCACCCTAAGAACCGTAGCGGCCAGATACTGACCTCTACCCCGACCACTTTCCGCGTCACTGTAACTCCCGGCGAGCTTAGGATCTCGGGGTGACTGGGGAGAAGCCGATCGTCGTATCGCATCAGGTGACGGCCGAGGCGCGGGTCGGGCGGTTGATCCTGCTGAACGGAACGTCGAGTTCCGGGAAGTCGTCGATCGCCGAGGAGTTGGTCGACGGGCTGGACGACGGGTGGTTCCATCTCGGGATCGACCACTTCCGGGAGCGCCGGAAGTGGCGGCAGTGGGATCAGGATGCGGCGCAGCGGATGGTGTTGGGGTTTCACCGGGCCGTGGCCGGGATGGCTGCCGCGGGCAACGATGTGGTGGTGGATCACGTACGACGTACAGGTTGACTCCGACCACCACACGCCGGCCGAATGTGCAGCCCTGATCCGGGATCGGTTGACCGAAGGACCCCCGACCGCCTTCGACGAACTCAGGGCCAAGCTCGGGTAGAGCAACTACAGATTCTGGGCATCGGTCTTCGTGTCCCCATGGCGATGGAAGACCTTCCAGGCACCGTCTTCGCGGCGGTAGAGCTGGGTGACCCGGAGCGAGTAGGTGCGCAGCTCGCCGTTGACGTGGGTGACGGTGTGTTCGAAGGCGATCGTGTACGCGAGGTCCCCGGCCACGTCTGCGGACACCAACTCGTACGCGAACGACTCGCTGCCGGAGAAGCTGTCCGCGAGCAGTTGGAACAGCGCTCTCGTCTGCGCGGACGTCGTGGTGGTCTTCCAGGCCCCGAACACAGTGACCGGGTCCCGGGTGGACCACAGCGCATCGCGCTTCCCGGCGTCGCCGTTGTGTACGGCGATCTCCGCGTCGTGGAGCTCTGTCTCGAACCACGCCAGAAAATCTGCTCGTTCGCTCATACCTCGATGGAACGCCTGTGGATGCGTTAAGGAAATGGGTTGCGGCGGTCCGGACGATAGGCGGTGTGACGTACTCCGACGCCGATGCGGCTGAGCTCTACGACGTACTCAATGGCTGGGGATCCAGTGACGACTTCTATTTGTCGTACGTGATGGCGGCCGGCAGCGTCTTGGACGTCGGGTGCGGGACGGGAGTGCTGCTCGCGAAGGCGCGGGCTGAGGGGCATGCCGGGCGGATGGCCGGGATCGATCCGGATGCGGCGATGCTGGCGAAGGCGCGGGTGCGAGTTCCGGATGCGGAGTTGGTCGACGGGAAGGCCGCGGACATCGCCTGGGTGGGTGAGTTCGAGCTCGCGGTGATGGCGAGTAACGCGTTCCAGTTCCTGGTCGAGGATCTCGAAGAGTCACTGCACAGGATCCGTACGGCGCTCACCCCCGGCGGGCGGTTCGTCTTCGGCACCCGCAACCCCGAGGTCCGTGAATGGGAGAGCTGGAATCCGGACAACCCGTACGACGTCGTCGACCACAACGGCCGTGAGCTCCGGATGATCTACCACGTCGAGAAGGTCGATGGAGTCGTGGTCACGGTCACCGAAACCACCGCGCTCCGCGACGACACCCCGCTCCGCACGGACCGCGCCGCCTTCAACTTCATCGGCGTCGACCCCCTGAACGCCGTACTCACAAAAACCGGCTTCACCGTAGAAGCCCAGTACGGCGACTGGTCCCGCGGTCCGCTCACCCCCGCCAGCGAAAACCTCATCACCGTCGCCAGCTACCAGGCCTGAAACAACCCCGTCCGCCGATAACCCGAATACAACCCCAACACCACCCGAGTAGGCGCATGCAAGTCCTCGGGCGGCTCGGCGAAGAACGCCGCCTCCAGCACCTCATCGGCCGCCGGTCGGAGCTCCCCACTCCACCGCCGCGCCTCGAAGCACAACGCGAAACAGTGGAGTACGTCGCCATTCGGATACGTGAGCGTGTGGAGATCCGCCTCCGACAGACTCGCGAACGGCACCAGATCCTCCGGCGCCACCGTCAGCCCGGTCTCCTCGAGAAGCTCACGAGAGGCGGTCATCCGGAAGCTGTCGCCGGGTTCGGCCGCACCGGCGGGGAGTTCCCATAAGCCGGAGTCTCGGCTTCGTTGGAACAGGATTCGGTCAGCGGAGTCCAGCAGTAGGACCTGGGCTCCCGGCATCAACAACGGCCGTGATCCCACCGCCTGTCGGAGTTTCCAGAGGTAAGAACCCCAGAGGTAAGAACCTTCGTATGTCATCGGGTGAGAGGGTAGGGGACGTGGAGTGGGTGAAGCGGCGGGCCGGGTGGGTATTGGCGGTTGGGCTTGGGCTGGCGCTGGGGTGGACAACCGCGGTGACTCTCGCGCAGCCGAACTGGTATGACCCGGGTGAGGCGTGTGCGAAGCGGATTCACCAGGATCTTGGTGCGTTCGTCGCTGTTCACACGACCTGGTTCCCGCCGACCGCGACCTGCGACTTCGGCCAGGGGCAGGTGCAGTACATGTCGACCACGACCTCGGTGGTCCTGTCGTTGGTCGGCGTACTGAGTCTCGTCGTCCTCCTGACCGGTCTCATCCTGACCGTACGGCGCTTCTCCGGCGACCCCGGCCGTCTGCGGCCGGCCGACAACGACCTCAAACGCCGACGGCTGACCCACCTCGGCTTCGGCGCGGTCGATGTCGGCGTCGCCATCGCGCCACTGTCGTTCGTGAACGCGGCCGCGATCGTCTTCGGCGGGCTGCCCGGCGGCATCATCTGCGTCCTCGCGTCGCTCGCCGGCCTGAGCGCGCTCGGCATTGCGCTGGACCGGCATCTGGGCCCGCTCCCCAGCACCGAGCTCGACAGCCGCCGCCGGGGCGCGATCGCCGGAGTCACCGTGTACGGCGTGATCTTCGTGGCGACCGCGCTCAGCGGTCAGCTCCCGTTCGTGCGGCTCTGGGCCGTCCCCGTCGGCGCCGTTGCGTACGCCGCGATCGTGGCCGTCCAGTGGTCACGCGTCAGCAAGGCCACCCAGGCTCAATATTCTGGTTGAGATGGAACACGTTGTCCGGGTCGAACTCGCACTTCACCCGTGACAACCGGTCGTAGTTCGCTTGGCCGAACCCCGCGATCACCCGGTTCTGCCCTTCGTTGCCGATGAAGTTCAGGTACACGTACCCGGTCGACCACTCTTCGAGGTCCGAGCACACATCCCGGGCCCACTGCCGCCCACGAGCGTCGTCGGCCGGATCCGACCACAGCCCGAACGGGTGCACCACCCACGCCGCCGCCCGGTGCGGCTGCGGCCACTTCTCGGCACCACGCCGTACGGCGCCACCCCACGGCACGATCACCTGCTGCGACGGGGACGGCGAGAGCATGTCCGCCGACCGATCGACAAACGCCCGGACGGCCGGATCGGGCAGCGACGACAGATGCTCGGCCGACCAGTAGTTGCGGAATCCGGGCGGATCGTCGAGGGCCGACTGGATAGCGGCGTACGGCATCTCGGCGACCATCGCCCCCTCCGGCGACAGCGCGAACAGCGGCGCGAACACCTCCCGCAGCTCCGCCTCGGACCCCGCGTAGATCCCGGCCGCACCGACGAGCCGCTGCCCGTGCAGGTGCGCCGGCACGAACTCCTCCGGCGGCCCGGTCAGGAAGATCACGCCGCCACCCAGCTCCTCCGGCGCGCCCTGCTCGATCAGATCCCGGTACGCACGAAGCACGTCAGGCCCGGCCGAGGCCGGCCAGAGCAGCAGCGCCAAGGTTGTGGTCGGCAACTGTTGGAGGTGGAACGTCAACGACGTCGCGACCCCGAAGTTCCCGCCGCCTCCGTGCAGTGCCCAGAACAGCTCGCTGTTCTTGGTCTCGTCCGCGATCAGCAACCGGCCGTCCGCGGTCACGAGCTCGACCGAGACCAGCGCGTCCGACGCGAGCCCGAACTTCCGCTCCAGCCACCCCGACCCGCCGCCGAGCGTCAGCCCGGCCACCCCGGTGGTCGAGGCGCGTCCACCGGTCGTGGCCAACAGATACCGCTGGCAGGCCCCGTCGAGATCACCCCAGGTCGCCCCGCCACCGACGCGCACGATCCGGGCGAACGGGTCGACCTGCACACTGTTCATCCGGCGCAGATCCACGACCAGACCACCGTCCGTGACCGCGGTCCCGGCCACCCCGTGACCGCCGCCGCGCACCGCGATCTCCAGCTCGTGCTCGACGCCGTACCGAAGCGCGGCCTGAACGTCGGCCGCCGATTCGCACTGCGCGATCATCGCGGGCCGCTTGTCGATCATCCCGTTGAAGACCGTCCGGGCTTCGTCGTACGGCGCGTCCCCGGCACGCAGCAGTACTCCCCCGAAGCCCTGCGGTCTCGACCATTCCATCGTCTTGGACATGGTGAAACTCCCCCTCGCTCACTCCCCCAGGCGATCCACCGATCCTCCGCCGTCACCCGAAACCGGTCAACCGCTCGCGCCTTTCCTACCGCTAACGCGACCCCGCCGATGACGCGATTCCACGCCTACGAAGGGTTTTCGGGCGGTCACAGCTGGTCCGGCCGCGCCCGCCTCGGTAGGGTCGAGGCGTGACTAGTGCGGCGATGATCGGTGGCGCGGGGCAGGTCCTGACCGACGACGAGGTGATGGGCTTCATCGGTGACCAGTTGACCGGTGCCGGGCTCGAGGGACGCAGCGTGTGTGTGATCGTCCCGGACGCCACCCGCAGCTGCCCGCTGCCGTTGCTGCTCCGGGCGGTGCATCAGGCCCTGGACGGCCGGGCCGCGAAGGTCACGATTTTGGTTGCCCTGGGCACCCATGCCGAGATGACCGCCGAGCAGCTGAAGGAGCACCTCGGCGGCGACTACCCGAACGTGCTCAACCACGAGTGGTGGAAGCCGGACACGTTCGCGGACCTCGGCGCGATCAGCGCGGACCGGGTCGGCGAGATCTCCGACGAGATGTTGCGCGACGCGGTCCCGGTGCGGCTCAACCGCGCGGTGGTCGAGCACGATGTCGCGCTGGTCGTCGGGCCGGTGTTCCCCCATGAGGTGGTCGGCTTCTCCGGCGGCAACAAGTACTTCTTCCCCGGGGTGGCCGGCCAGGAGGTCATCGATCTGAGCCACTGGCTCGGCGCCCTGATCACCAGCGCGACCATCATCGGTACGCCGGGGATCACACCGGTCCGCGCCCTGATCGACGAGGCCGCCTCACTCATCCCGGCCGAGAAGCTGGCGCTGTCGGTCGTCGCGCAGTCCGGCACCGACTCACTGCACGCGATCGCCTTCGGTGACACGCAATCGTCGTGGCAGGCGGCCGCCGAGGTCTCCGCCCAGACCCACGTCCGGTACCTCGACCATCCGGTCCAGCGCGTGGTCTCGCTGATGCCGCCCAGGTACGCCGACATCTGGACCGCCGCCAAGGGGTTCTACAAGGTCGAGCCGATCGTGGCCGACGGCGGCGAGGTCATCCTCGTGGCGCCACACGTCCACCAACTGGCCGCGATGCATCCCGAGATCGAGGAGATCGGCTACCACTGCCGCGACTACTTCGTCGGCCAGTGGGAGCGCTTCCGCGACCTGCATTGGGGCGTCCTCGCGCACTCGACCCACCTCCGCGGCGCCGGCACCTGGGACCCGGCGACCGGTGAGCACCTCCGGGTGCACGTCACGCTCGCGACCGGCATCCCGGAGGACGTCGTACGCCGGGCCAACCTCGCCTACCTGGATCCCGCGACCATCGACCTGACGGCGTACGAGGACGACCCCGACACCCTCGTCGTACCCAATGCCGGCGAGATCCTGCACCGGCTGAAGTAGCGCTCCAGAGGGTGGCCGTGGTGCGCCGTGGTGCGCTGGGCCATTTCAGGGGCCGACCCCCGAAATGGTGGGTAGCGGAGGTGCATACCGGTGCCCAACCCTCACTTTGAGGGGTCGGCCCCTGAAATGGGGATCGTCGGGGGATCGGCTACCGCGACCCCGAATACCTGGAAGACCCATTCCCAGGCCGATGACCCACCGGTAACCTCAGCAACCATGAGTGAGGTCGTGGTGATCGGGTCCGGGTTCGCCGGGTTGTGCATGGGGATCAAGTTGCGGCAGGCCGGGTGCGAGGATTTCGTCATCCTGGAGAAGGCCGACGAACTCGGCGGCACCTGGCGGGACAACACGTATCCCGGCTGCGCCTGCGACGTCCCGTCGTACCTCTACTCGTTCTCGTTCGAGCAGAACCCGCGCTGGACCCGGATGTTCGCGCCGTGGGACGAGATCCTCGCCTACCTGCGGCACTGTGCGGACAAGTACGGGATCGCGGACAAGATCCGGTACGGCGCGGAGGTCACCGAGGCGGCCTTCGACGAGACGACCGGCCGATGGACCGTCACCGTGAACGGCTCGGAGACGATCGAGACCCAGGCCCTCGTGATGGGAGTCGGCAACCTGCACCTGCCCAAGGTGCCGGACGTCCCGGGCCTGGACTCGTTCGCCGGTACGACGTTCCACTCGGCGCAATGGGACCACTCGCAGGACCTGCGCGGGCGGAACGTCGCCGTGATCGGGACCGGCGCCTCGGCGGTCCAGTTCGTCCCGCAGCTCGCGCCGCAGGTCGCCCAGCTCGACGTGTACCAGCGATCGGCGCCGTGGATCACCCCGAAGCCGGACCGAGCGATCGGACCGCGTGAACGCCGGATGCACGAACGCTTCCCGGCCGGGCAGCGGCTCATCCGCGACGTCATCTACTGGGGACTCGAGGGCCGCGGCGCCGGGTTCGGCGGCAACCCGAAATTGATGAAAGGCCTTGAATTACAGGCGAAACGGCATTTGCGCAAACAGGTCGCCGACCCCGAGCTGCGGACCAAGCTGACGCCGGACTACCAGATCGGCTGCAAGCGGGTGATGGTCTCGAACGACTACTATCCGGCCTTCACCCGGCCGAACGTCGACCTCGTCACCACCCCGATCACGCGGATCACCCCGACCGGCGTGGTCACCGCGGACGGGACCGAGCGCGCCTGCGACACGATCGTGTACGGCACGGGGTTCAAGGTGTCGGTCGGTCTGACCCGGATGCCCGTCCTCGGCAAGGAAGGCGTCGCCCTGGCCGACCACTGGAAGCGCACCGGCATCGGTGCGCACCTCGGCATCACGGTCGCCGGCTTCCCGAACCTGTTCCTGCTGACCGGGCCGAACACCAACACCGGCCACTCGTCGGTGGTCTTCATGATCGAGGCCCAGGTCCGGTACGTGATGCAGGCCCTGGACCTGCTGCGCCGGCGGGGAGCGTCGTACGTCGAGGTCCGCGAGGAGGTCCAGGAGCGGTTCGTGGACAAGCTCCAGGCCGAGCTCGAGAACACCGTCTGGGAGTCCGGCTGCCAGAGCTACTACCACGACGAATCCGGTCGGAACTTCTCGATCTGGCCCGACTTCACGCTGACGTACTGGCGTCGTACCCGCCGGCTGGATCCGTCCGACTTCGTCCTGGTCCGGTAGCCGGGGCCGAAGGGACAGGTCGGGGTTTACCCGCACTCCTGAAGGATGAGGGGCCGGGGTTCGGCGTACGACCTTGGGATGAAGGCAAGACCGGTCCTCGGACCGATGTCTGCCGCCCCGCGCTGAAGGATTCTTGAGGTATGGAAATCCTTCAGATTGCGGGAGCAGCAGCCATCGTGATCGGCATCGTGGTGATGGCCCTGCTCGCCATCGTGCCTTCGGTCGTAGACCGTTAAGTCCTTCCCTCGCGGGGAGGTCAGTCGGCGGACAGATGGACCAGCAGGTCCTGCCGGGTCAGCACGCCCACCGGCTTGCCGTCGTCCAGCACCATCAGGGCGTCGCGGTCCTCGAGCAGCTCGACCGCCCGCGTGACCGGCTCGCCGGCACCGAGGGACGGCAGGGCGGTGTCCATGTGCTGCTCGACCATGTCGGCCAGCCGCGCCTTGCCGGAGTAGAGCGCGTCCATCAACGTCCGCTCCGACACCGCGCCGGCCACCTCGGCCGCCATCACCGGCGGCTCGGCCCGGACCACGGGCATCTGGGAGACGCCGTACTCGCGCAAAATCTCGACCGCCTCGGCGATCGTTTCGTGCGGATGAGTGTGCACCAACGGCGGCAGGCTGCCGTCCTTTCGGGCAAGAATCTCACCGAGCGTGACGCCCTGCCGAGCGTGTGCGAGGAAGCCGTACTGCGCCAGCCACTCGTCGTTGAACACCTTGGTCAGGTAGCCGCGGCCGCCGTCGGGCAGCAGCACGACGATCACGGCGTCCGGATCATCGAGCTCGTGCGCCAGCCGGATCGCGGCCGCGGCGGCCATACCGGCCGAGCCGCCGACCAGCATCGCCTCCTCGCGAGCCAGCCGGCGGGTGAGCGCGAACGAGTCCGCGTCCGAGACCTCGATCACCCGGTCGCAGATGGTCTTGTCGTACGTCTCCGGCCAGAAGTCCTCGCCGACGCCCTCGACCAGGTACGGACGGCCGCTGCCGCCGGAGTACACCGAGCCCTCGGGGTCGGCGCCGATGATCTGCACGCGACCGCCGGAGACCTCCTTGAGGTACTTGCCGGTGCCGCTGATCGTGCCGCCCGTGCCGACACCGGCGACGAAGTGGGTGATCTTGCCCTCGGTCTGCTCCCACAGCTCCGGACCGGTGGTCTCGTAGTGCGAGCGGGGGTTGTTCTGGTTGGCGTACTGGTTGGGCTTCCACGCGCCCTCGATCTCGCGGACCAGGCGGTCGGAGACGTTGTAGTACGAATCCGGGTGCTCCGGAGCCACCGCGGTCGGACAGACCACGACCTCCGCGCCGTACGCCTTGAGCACGTTGCGCTTGTCCTCGCTGACCTTGTCCGGGCAGACGAAGACGCACTTGTAGCCCTTCTGCTGGGCAACCATCGCCAGCCCGACACCGGTGTTGCCGGAGGTCGGCTCGACGATCGTCCCGCCGGGCTTCAGCTCGCCGGAGGCTTCCGCGGCCTCGATCATCCGGACCGCGATCCGGTCCTTCACGGAGCCGCCGGGGTTGAAGTACTCAACCTTGGCGAGCACGAGCGGCTTGGCGCCGTCTGTTGTCTTCGACAACCGCACGAGAGGCGTGTTGCCGACCAGGTCCAGGAGTGATTCTGCGTAGCGCACGCCTTCACTCTAGTGATGCGTGTGTCTATCCCCTATTTCACTTGCTTGTACATCACAGCGTGTAATCCTGGAACTATGACTAACCGGGGTGGTGGGGCGGGAAAAGTTTCGAGCAAGGCCCGGTCGGCGAAGCGGTTGGCGCAAGCCGCTGCGGTGGGGGGCGGGGGACTCGGACTCATCGGGGCGACGCTGTACGGCTTGCTGACGGCTGAGGCGGAGTACGTCAAACGCGTGATCGGCCCGATGCGGTACTACCCGACGCCTGGCGACGGGGTGTACGGGCGTTTTCCGGGGCGTCCGATCACGTTCGCGATGCTCGGCGACTCCAGCGCGGCCGGATACGGCACCGAGTCGCCGGAGGAGACGCCTGGGGTGCTGCTCGCGTCGGGGCTGGCCGAGCTCGCCGAGCGGTCGGTGCGGCTGGTCGACGTGTCGAAGACCGGCGCGAAGTCGACCGATCTGGCCGAGCAGGTGGACGCGGCGCTGCAGGCCGGGCCGCACGTCGCGGTGATCCTGATCGGTGTGAACGACGTGAAGGCGCAGATGACGCCGTCCACGTCGGTCCGGCTGCTGTCGACCGCCGTACGCCGGTTGCGCGCCGCGAACTGCGAGGTCGTCGTCGGCACCTGCCCGGATCTCGGCGTGGTCCGTACGATCGTGCCGCCGCTGCGCCAGGTCGCGCGGGCCTGGAGCCATCGGTTGGCCGCTGCGCAGACGATCGCTGTGGTCGAGGCGGGCGGTCGGACGGTGTCGCTGGGGTCGCTGCTCGGACCGGTCTTCAGCACCGATCCGACGATGTGGGGTCGGGACAACTTCCACCCGTCCGCGATCGGGTACGCCGCGGCGTCGGCCGCACTCTTGCCATCGGTCGCGGCTGCGATGGGCGTCGGACCGGAGTCGTTCGTGAGCCCCGAGTCGTTCCGCGGCGAAGCGATCCTGCCGATCGCCGAGGCAGCGGTCCAGGCGGCTCGCACCGCCGGCACCGAAGTCGCCGCCACCGAGGTAGCCGGCCGAGAACGCGGCCCCCGAGGCCGCTGGGCCGCCCTACGCCACCGCCGCCGCCACCCCAAAGCCGAGGTAGACCGAGTAGAAGACAACACCTCCCCAGAGAACGCTGTACCCGTTAGCCACTAGTTGTTGAGAGTTCGCAAACTGCCAGCCGGCACACGCGTCCGCTGAGCGGGGAGATACATGAAGAAGGTCTTGCTTGAGCCACCTCCCTCTCCTTCCCTTGTTTTCCCTTGAGTGGGCGTCCGCTGAGCGGGGAGATACATGAAGAAGGTCTTGCTTCCCGGCGTCTTTGTGGTGCACAGTCGATAACTACGCGATACCCCGATGACGGGAGGCGAAGATGGGCTTGAACCACTCCGAGGAGACGCATCAGCGTCTGGTGGAGAAGGTGCCCAGGTGCACCGGACGTGAGATGACCGAGTGGTTCCAGCTGATGAACGACGGACCGTCGTTCCTGCGCTTCGATGACAGAGTGAGATGGCTTTCCAGCGAGTACGCCCTCGCTCACGGGCACGCGACCGCCATCGTCCACGAGTACGACCTGGTCAGAGCGCACCGGCGAATGAGCTAACCCCGGAACAGGAGAACTTTTCGTAGCAGGCCTGCCCCTTCAGGTGGAGGGGCGGGCCTCCTGCGTTTCCTGGGCAAGCAGCTCCACCTCGTTGCCCTCGGGATCGGCGAGGTGGATGCGGTCCGGGGATTCTGACAGGAGATGGCCGCCGGTTGCGAGGGCGGAGTTGATGCGGGCTTGAGCTTGGTCGTGGGGTACGGCGAGTTCGAGGTGGATTCGGCTGCGTTCGTGGCGGCGGGGATCTGTTGGATCCAGGGTCTGGAAGAAGAGGGTCGGGTTGAGGCGGCACGGGTCGTAGATGTCGGTCAGCTCCGGCCGTGGATCAGGCTGGTAGCCAAGGAGTGCCATCCAGAACGCCTGTACTGCGGGGATATCGACCGCATCGATGCCGAACTGGACGAAGCGGACGCCGGCCGGCGCTGCGGTCAGGGCCAGGGAGTGGGCGGCGGCCTGGATCTTGGTTGCCAGCGCGACGAATTCCGGCTTCGGCTCGCCTTCGTCGTTCTCCCAGCGGTCCTTGCCGCTGTCGACGGTCACACCGGACGGGCGGAGGTCTACGAGGATGGGCAGACCCGCGTCGTCGGCCAATGCGGCGACAGCGGTAGCGAATTGGCTTGCCTGGGTTGCCGACGTGGTGGGGTAGAACGCCATAGCGCTGAAAACGGTCCGCCAGTCGGCGATCCCGGGACTGTCGGCGAGGTCGCCGCCCGGGACCAGATCGATCTCGTTGCCTTCGTCATCGGCGATCCGGACGCCGTACGGGCCGGACGGCTCGCGTTCGAGCACCTCCCGCGCGTTCTCCACGGCTGGGGCGTCGCGGACGATGTCGACATGGATCCGATTCCGCAACGGCCGCGGATCGTCGAACTGCCGCACAGAGACCACCGGGTCCCGCCGCAGCGGGTCTTCGAGTTCGGCGGACCCGGCCGGCTCGTACGCGAGCGCCGTACGCCAGAAGTCTTGTACCGAAGGGCGGTCAGCGGCATCGATCACGAGGCGCAAGTCCTGCAGGGTCGTCGGATCGGCGGTCAGTCCGAGGTTGGCGGCGATCTCGGAGATGGCCCGAGCCACCTGTGGATCCAGGGGGATCCGCACGCGGAGGCCGTTCGCGCGTACGTCGATATCCGGCAGGGCCCCACCGCGCTCCGCGATCCGGGCGACGAAAGCCGCGCCGGCCGCGTGTGACGGGGAGTCGAACCAGGCACTCGCCGTACGCCCGAGGACGCGCCAGTCCCCCACACCGTCGTCCTGCTCAAAAGCGCCCATGGACGTCAGCGTAGAGCCCGAACAAGGCCGAAGGGCCGGTCCACCTGGGCCGGCCCTTCGGGTGATCAGTGCGGATGTTCAGTCCGTTTGGTCAGTCACCGCCGCGCAGGATCGCGAGGATGCGCAGGATGTTCCAGTACAGCCAGACCAGGGTGACGGTCAGGCCGAACGCGGCCCGCCAGGCCTCGTTCTGCGGGGCGCCGTCGCGGACGCCGCGCTCGATCAGGTCGAAGTCGAGGATCAGGTTGAAGACCGCCAGGCCGGCGCCGAGAGCGGCGAAGACCAGCCCCAGCGGGCCGAAGCCGGAGATCCCGGAGTTGACGCCGAACAGGCTCAGCAGCAGGTTCACCAGCAGGACGCCGGCGAAGCCCATCGTCGCGATGATCACCATCTTGGTGAACCGCGGCGTCACCTTGATCGCGAAGTACTTGTACGTCGCCAACGTCGCGGCGGCCGTGAGCAGGGTCGCGAGGACCGCCTGCACGATGATGCCCGGGTCACCGACCCAGTTCGCGATGAACTTGCTGCCGATCCCGAGGAACACGCCCTCGGCGGCGGCGTAGACCATCACCAGCGCGGGGCTGATCTTGCGGGAGAACGACAGCACCATCGCGATCGCGAAGGCGACCAGCGCACCGGCCAGGAACACGGGGGTGACCAGGTTGTCCGGCGTACGCCACCACGCCAGTGCGGCGGCCACGACGACCACGCCGAGCGTCAGGCTGGTCTTGACGATGACGTCGTCCAACGTCATGGGGCGGCTGCTGGCCGGAGCACCTTGGTACTGCTGCGGCGGCTGACCTGGCCCGCCATAGCCGTAGCCAGTCGGCCGGCCGTACGGAGCGGCCCCCGGATACGCCTGGCCTTGGCCAGGCGCGAATGCACTCGACCGGTTCAGGACCGGGTTACTGCTCTGCATGGTGATTCCTCCTGATGACCCTCATCCGGGGCCGTAGCACGATCGTACGGTCCCACCCTTAACAACATCTGAGAATCGCCCTGCTGTTCCCCAACCGAAACTCCAACCCCACAAGCAAGTTGCGCAACCCAATCGCCCGCCGATGGGGTTGCGCGGGAAACCGGTTCGGCGGCGTCGTGACTGTATGGGCAGTCACGACGCCGGGACCGTCGGCCACCCGGGACGTCGTGCTCCCGCAGGCCGGTCAGAGGTGAGGATGTAAGGCCTCCTGGGTGGAAAGAGCGGCGCCGACCTGGTCGGCCAGGGCCACGGCGACCAGGCGTTGTTCCAGGTCGGGGCGGGCGATCCGGGTCGCGGCGATGAGCAGGAACCGGCCGCGGGTCTCGCCGGCGTGCTGGACGGCGAGCTCGATCTCGGAGTTCGTCGGCAGACCGTCGCGTTCGATCTTGAGCACGTGGCTGCCCCGCGTCACGGAACCGTCCGGATTCAACCGCGGTGCCTGCGACTGCTTGTCACCGGCAACGAACTTCACCCGGTCGATCCCCAGTACGACGGTCAGTTCCGCGCGGACCTGGTCGATCAGGTCATCGGTGGATCCGCCGGCCGCTACCGCCTGGGAGGTCGTGATGACACCGTCCAGGTATCCGCGATGCCGCGAGGCCCGGGCTTGTTGCCTCCGGCCCCAGATCGCGAGTTCGGTGACCGCGGCACCGATCAGCAACAGCAGCACGGCCAACTCGACGTCCGCGCTGTCGTTGATCGTGAAGCTGTTGTAGGGAACCGTCAGGAAGAAGTCGAACCACACCGCGCTCGACAACGCGGCGAGCACCCCGGCCAGCCGGATCCCGAAGGCCGCGACGGCGACGACCACAACCACCAGCAGCAGAGCGGCGTTCGCATTGTCGAAGTTGTCCCGAAACGGGGTCAACAGCGCACAAACAGCCGGCGGCACGAGCAACGAACCCGCCAACACCGGATTGCGGTAACTCTCCACACCTCCATTGACTCTCGCCAGGCGCCGGCAATCAACGATTCTCACGAAGGTCTATCAGCCCTAGGGTGGTCGAGTGCCCGAGATCAGGCGGATCCGACCCGCCGAGGACGCCGACGAACGCAGTACGCTGACCGGCCTGCTCGACTTCCTTCGCTCGACGGTCGAAATCAAGCTCACCGGCCTGACCGAGGCCGAGGCCTTCGCGCACCCCGTTCATCCGTCCGCGCTGACACCGGGCGGCATCGTCAAGCACCTGACCGCGGTGGAGCGCTTCTGGTTCGCGATCGACTTCGCCGGTCAGGACGTGGAGTGGCCGTGGACCGAGGAGGACCCGCACGGCGCGTTCCCGATCGCTACCGATGACACGGTCGACGGCCTGCTGACGTCGTACCGGGCCGAGTGCGCCCGCTCCCGCGAGATCACCGCGGCCGCCGGGCTCGACGACCGCGCCCGCTCGCACGACCTGGAGTTCACCCTCCGCTACGCGCTCGCCCACCTGATCGAGGAAACCGCCCGCCACCTCGGCCATCTCGACCTCCTCCGCGAAGCAACCGACGGCGAGACCGGCGAGTAAAGCGCTGGCAGCCCGTCGACCGCGGGCCTAGGTTGAGGTGCCATGCACCAGCTTCGCCCAGCCACCCCCGACGACGTCGCCTTCCTGACCGAGGTCGTGATCGAGGCAACCCGCGCCCAGGGGCGCCTCTCCCCCGAATTCGCCGAGCCCGCCGTACAGGCCCGGTTCGCCGCGTGGCACCTCGAATCGATCGAGGACCCGGCGACCGACGTCTCCGTGATCGAACTGGACGGCATCCCGGTCGGCCGGCTCCGCGTCTCCCGGTCCCCCGAGTCGATCGAGCTCAACGGGATCCAACTCCTCCCGTCCGCCCAGAACCAAGGCATCGGTACGGCGATCATCACCCAACTCCAGTCCGAGGCCGCGAGCACCGGCGTACCGCTGGATCTTGGCGTCGAGCACGACAACGCCGACGCCCGCCGCCTCTACAACCGCCTCGGCTTTCACCAGATCGGCAAAGACGACAAGGAAGCCAAACTCCGCTGGCCGGCCGATCCTTCCGGGCGTGAGACTGAGGTGCATGACTGAGGGTTCGTCGGAGTGGATGTACCGGCGGCTGTTGTTGCGGACGCCGAGTGGGTACAGGGTTGCTCTCGAGGGTGAGTCCGAAGCGTGACTGCGCGGCTTGCGGTTCTGTGACGGCGGCTGTCGAGGGTGGTCCGGAGGCCGGCGGGGCCGCACCATGAGGGCATGACGAATCCCTCGGGCGAGGGAGTGTTCCGGTAGGTGAGATCACTCGTGAGAGGGTTTGTGAAAGTTTTCACGAGCGGATAACCTGAAGGGGACATGAAGTCGGAGAGCCACTCAGGGAGAGTGAACCGCGTGACAGCCCAGGTGCCGCACATCCTCGTCGTCGGAGGCGGCTACGTCGGGATGTACACCGCGTACGGCCTGCGCCGCGCGGCTCGCAAGGGCCGGATCCGGGTGACCGTGGTCGACCCGCGTTCGGTGATGACCTACCAGCCGTTCCTGCCCGAAGCCGCGGCCGGCTCGGTGGAACCGCGGCACGTGGTCGTGCCGCTGCGCAAGACGCTCAAGGGCTGCCGGGTGGTGACCGGCCGCGTGACCGGTATCGACCACTCGCACAAGGTCGCCAAGGTGATGCCCGAGGAGGGCCCGGAGTACGAGCTGGCCTACGACCAGATCGTCGTCGCGCTCGGCTCGATCGCGCGGACCCTGCCGATCCCCGGCCTGGCCGACCAGGCCGGCGGGTTCAAGAACGTCGAGGAGGCGATCGCCCTGCGCAACAAGGTGCTGGACCGCCTCGACGTCGCGTCGTCGCAGCCCGACCCGACGCTGCGCAAGTCCGCGCTGACCTTCGTCTTCATCGGCGGTGGGTACGCCGGTATCGAGGCGTTCGCCGAGCTCGAGGACATGGCCCGCTACGCCACCCGGTACTACGACAACATCACGCCCGAAGACATGCGCTGGGTACTGGTCGAAGCGACCGGCCGGATCCTGCCCGAGGTCGGTCCGGATCTCGGCAAGTACACCGTGGACCAGCTGCGCAAGCGGAACATGGAGATCCTGCTCGAGACCCGGCTGGAGTCCTGCGAGAAGGGCCACGTCGTCCTCAGCAACGGCGACGAGTTCGACGCCGACACGATCGTCTGGACCGCCGGTGTGAAGGCGAACCCTGCGCTGGCCGCGACCGACTTCCCGCTGGACGAGAAGGGCCGGGTCAAGTGCCTCGCGAACCTGCGGATCGAGGGTGTCGCTGACGCCTGGTCGGCCGGTGACAATGCCGCCGTACCGGATCTGACGTCGGAGACCGGTGCGTACTGCGCGCCGAACGCCCAGCACGCGGTCCGCCAGGCCCACCGGCTCGCCGCGAACATTCTCCGCGTGATCGACGGGCAGCCGCCGCAGGACTACGAGCACAAGTACGTCGGCTCGGTCGCCAGCCTCGGCCTGCACAAGGGCGTCGCCCAGCTGTACGGCGTGAAGGTGAAGGGCTGGCCGGCCTGGTTCCTGCACCGGACGTACCACGTGTCCCGCGTCCCGACCTTCAACCGGAAGGCCCGCGTCATCCTCGACTGGACGCTGGCGCTGTTCTTCCGTCGCGAGGTCACCTCACTCGGCAGCCTCCAGATGCCGAACGAAGAGTTCCGCCGCGCAACGGAGTCCTGACCTCAGGGGTCAACAGGAGCGGTGCCCCAGCTCGCGGGTGCCGCTCCTGGTTGTTCTGTTAGTGGAGAAGGTCGGCGTCGTGGATCAGGAGGGCGATCTGGACGCGGTTGTTCAGGTCGAGCTTGGTGAGGATGCGGGAGACGTGCGTCTTCACCGTCGGGACGCTGAGGTAGAGGGTCGCGCTGATCTCGGCGTTCGACTTGCCCTCTCCGACCGCTACGGCGATCTGGCGTTCGCGCTCGTTCAGGTCGGCGAGGCGGGCGAGGGCGCGGGTCTTGCGGTCGTCCTGACCTGATTCCGCGACGCGGGTGATCAGGCGTTTGGTGACGGCCGGCGAGAGTACGGGCTGGCCGCCGGCTACTCGCCGTACGGAATCGACGATCTCGGCAGGCGGGGTGTCCTTCAGCACGAACCCGGCCGCCCCGGCGCGAAGCGCCCGCAGGACGTGTTCGTCGGCGTCGAACGTGGTCAGCATGACCACCTCGGGCGCGCCCGGGCGTCGCCGTACCGTCTCCGTCGCGGTCAGCCCATCCGTGCCGGGCATGCGGATGTCCATCAGGATCACGTCCGGAGCGAGCCGGTCGATCAGCCCCTGCACACCGCCGCCGTCCCCGGCCTCACCGACCACCCGGATGTCCGACGCGCCACCAAGCATCAACTTCAGCCCGGCCCGCAACAGCGGATCATCGTCAACGATCAACACCCGAATACTCATGCGGGCCACGGTAGCCAAGCGAAGAGGCGGAAGTCGCCGTCGGCGGTGCGACCGTGTTCGAGTCGGCCGTCGACCAGAGCTGCGCGTTCGCTCAATCCTTTCAAACCTTGGCCATCTCCTCGTCGGCGATGCGGCGCCGAATTGCGCACCTCGACCGACAAACCGTTGCCAGGGGCACCCGTCACGCTGATGGACACCGGTTCGCCGGGTGCGTGCTTGAGCGCGTTGGTCAGCCCCTCCTGCACGATCCGGTACGCCGTTCGCCCGACATGCTCAGGCAGTGGGCCGGGAGCGTCCAGCACGAGGTCGACCGGCATCCCCGCCTCGCGGGAACCCTCGACCAGCGCCGGCAGGTCGGCGAACGTCGGCTGCGGCAGCTCTCCTACCGGCGCTCGCAGTACGCCGATCACCTCGCGCAAATCCTGCAACGCCTGGTGTGCGCTGGCCCGGATGACCTCGGCGGCCCCGGCGACCTCCTCGCTGGACGCGTCCGAGCGGTAGGCCAGCGCGCCGGCATGCACACTCAGCAGCGAGAGACGATGCCCGAGTACGTCGTGCATCTCGCGAGCGATCTCCTCCCGGGCGCGCAACTGGGCCTGCTCCGCTTGAAGGTTGGCGACGATCTCCGCGCGCTCGGCGCGGTCGCGGAGTGTCTGCAGGAGCATCCGGCGGGACCGGATGTAGAGACCCCAGCCGGCCACGGCGATGTAGATCGCGGTCGCGGCCACGACCAGCGCGGCCTGTTCACCCTTCTGCCGGACCTGGATGTACGCGGTCAGCGAGATCGCATTGGCCGCGAAGACAAGCAGTGTGCTCCGCCAGGGCTTGTGGATCGCGACCGTCATGATCAGCACCAATGTCGCGCCGCTGGCTGCGTCGGAGTAGATCGAGACCACGGCCGCGACCAGGGCCAACTGGACCGGCCAGCGACGGCGGAACCACAGGGTCAGGCACAACGCCATTCCCGAGTAGAAATCCGCCGCCAGGAGTCCCGAGCTGATCGGGTCGTTCTGGCTGTCGGTGTAGGTCCAGAGGCCGAAGCTGACGGCAAACAGAAAGATGAAGGTGTCCACGACCCAGTCGCGTCGGCTGCGGCGGCGCGTGGACCCGGTCATGTCTCGAATGTAGCGGTGGGTGAGCATTCCACGGGCCGTTCGTGGCTGTCCGGATACCGAAGTCGTTTTCTTCGGCTACTTAGGTCAACGGTAGGTTTCCGGCATGAGTCAGCTCGCTGTTACCGTCATCGGCCCGGACCGCCCCGGCATCATCGCGGACGTCACCGAGGCCCTGGCCGGGACCGGCGTCAACCTCGAGGACTCCTCGATGACGCTGCTGCGCGGTCATTTCGCGATGATGATCGTCTGCTCCGGGCCGTACGACGAGGTGAAGGCGGCGCTCGAGCCACTGCGCGGCGAACTGGTGATCACGGTCCGCGAAATGGGCCCCGAACACGAGCACGCGCCGATCGGAGCGCCGTACATGCTGAGCGTGCACGGCGCGGACCGGCCCGGGATCGTGGCGGCGGTCACGCGGATGATCGCGTCGGCCGGCGGGACGATCACGGACCTGTCGACGCGGCTCAGCGGGGAGCTGTACGTGCTGACCGCGGAGGTCGAGCTGCCCGAGTCCGCACAGCTGGCGATCCTCTTCCGCGCGCTGGAGATCACCGGCGAGGAGCTCGGCGTCGGCGTGACCCTACGACCCGCGGAGAGCGACGAGCTGTGACCGTGATCTCCGCCTGGACCCCGGCCGAACTCGAGGTCGCCGGGGACGTTCTCGACGTCGTACGGGCGCCGCACCCGGTCCTGGCCACCGAGGGCGCAACCGTGGATCCACTCGATCCGGCCATGCTCCAGCTCGCCGCGGACCTGGTCGCGACCATGCGCGTCTCCCCCGGCTGCGTCGGGCTCGCGGCGCCGCAGGTCGGGGTGGCGGCCCAGATGTTCGCGCTCGACGTGACCGGTCACCCGAAAACCCGCACCTGCCACGGCGTCTTCGTCCTCTGCAACGCGGTCGTGGTCGAAGCCACCCGCCAGGAGAAGGCCCGCGAGGGCTGCATGTCCGTCCCCGACTTCACCGGCGACGTCAAACGCGCCGGCCGGCTGACCGTCACCGGCGTCCTGCCCGGTACGACCGACGAGCTCACCATCACCACCGACGCCTTCGAGGCCCGCGCCCTCCAGCACGAGATCGACCACTGCAACGGCAAACTCTTCGTCGACCGGGTCGCCGGCGCCCACGCGATCTATCCCCGCAAGGTCTACCAGTAGCCTTGAGTGTCGCGGCCCGGGTGGCGGAACGGCAGACGCAGGGAGCTTAAACCTCCCAGCCGAAAGGCGTACGGGTTCGAATCCCGTCCCGGGCACCACCGCGCCTCTCCAGATCCGACTTTGTGCACCACATCCGTGCCCTGCGGCGCCCGGCGTACGGATCTCGTGCACAAAGTCGGCCCTGGCAGCCAGCGGCGGGGGCGGGGGCGGGGGCTACGGGTTGGCGAGGGTTTTGGCTCGGGTTAGGACTGCGTCGAGCATGGGTTCGGTGAGTTTGCCGGTGAAGGTGTTTTGCTGGCTGGGGTGGTAGGAGCCTAGGACCGCGACCTCGCCGTACGGGGTGGTCAGGTGGTGTTCGGTGGCGTGGCCGAATGTGGGGCGGGGTTTCGGGACGTCGGCGCCTAGGGTGGCGAGGGTGGTCAGGAGAACGTCGTACGCGAACTTGCCCAGGCAGATGATGGCTTGGGTGGTGGGGAGGACCAGCTCGAGTTCGTGGCGGTACCAGGGGGCGCAGGTGTCTCGTTCTACTGGGGTTGGTTTGTTGGCGGGTGGGGCGCAGCGGACTGCGGCGATCATGCGGGTACCCACCAGGCGGAGGCCGTCGCCGGCGTGTTCGCTGGTGGGTTGGTTGGCGAGACCGACGCGGTGGAGGGCGGCGAAGAGCCAGTCGCCGGAGCGGTCGCCGGTGAAGACGCGGCCGGTGCGGTTGCCGCCGTTCGCGGCCGGGGCCAGGCCGACGATGACGATGCGTGGTTCGGTGGCACCCCAGCCGGGGATCGGGCGGCCCCAGTAGGGCTGGTCGGCGAAGGACTTTCGCTTGCCTACGGCAACCTCTTCGCGCCACTCCACCAACCGGGTACAGGCACGGCACACCGACACGCGCGCCTCCAGCTCTCGCAGGTCGTCAGTCTGCGCCAACCGCAGCACGTCCGAGGCATCCCGAGCCACTGGAGTTCGTCGTACGGCGGGATCCTCCGGCCACCCCATACCCGGCGGCACCGGACTCTCGAACATCTCCCCCGTCAACGGATGCGGCAGCTTCACCCCACCACACTAGAACCATGAGCGTCATCGGGGAGAGCGGCGGGGTTAGGCGTTGTCGAGGCGGGCTAGCAGGTCGGGAGTCAGCTGGATGTCGACGGCCTCCAGGGACTCGTCGAGTTGGGCGAGGGTTGACGCGGCGAAGAGGGGGATGATCGGCAACGGCTGGTGGAGCATCCAGGTCAGGACTAGTTGGTTTGGGGTGGCGCCGGTTTGTGCGGCCATCTCACGTAGGACCTCGTAGCGCATGTAGGCGGTCGGGTGTGCGTAGCCTCGTTCGGCTGGGAACGGGCGGTCGGGGCGACCGTAGGAGCCGCCGAGCAGGGATGCGTAGGCGACCAGGGTCATGTCCGGATGCTCTTCGAGGTAGTCGAAGTGCTCGCGTCCGGCGTGCGGGAAGTGCCGGCTGCCGCGACGATGACCGCTCCCCTGCGCCAGCGGGCTGGGCCAGAGGTACGTGTGATGCTGCTGAATGACCGAGTAGCCCTCGACCCCCTGGTCGGCAGCCAACCGGCGAGCGCGTTCGAGCCGCCAGCTGGTGGTGTTGCTGCAGCCGACCAGGTCAACGACCCCATCCGCGGCGAGTCGTCCGAACGCGCCGACGGTCTCGTCGAGCGGAGTGGCCCGGTCGTCGATGTGCGCGTAGTACAGGTCGATGCGGTCCGTACCCAACCGCTCGAGGCTGCCCTTGACAGCAGCCTCGACGGTTGCGGCACCGAGCCCTTCCCAGTGCTCGTCGCCGGGATCACCCGGCTTGGTTGTCAGCGCACCGCACTTGGTGGAGATGACCAACTGGTCGCGATTACCCCGTGATCGCATCCAGCGGCCCAGCAATCGCTCGCTGTCCCCGCCGGCGCCGTGCCATTGGTTGTAGTTGTTCGCGGTGTCGATGAAGGTCCCCCCGGCGGCGACGAAACGGTCCAGGATCGCGGTGGCGATCTCTGGATCCGTTGTCGTCCCGAAGTTCATGGCACCCAGGCACAGCGCGCTGACGGTACGGCGACTCCCGATGGTTCGCTGGATCATGCCTACGCACTCTGCCGCCTGGTGTGCACTCCAGGTCAAGGCTTTCAGCCCACGAGCTCCTCCACCGGCTGAACGGCCGGCGCGACCCTGCGCCGCGCACCTGGAATGGCCAGCGCGAGCAGAACCGCCGCGGCGGCGAACGCGGACAGGAGAAGAAACGTGTCGGTGAACCCGGCTTCGGCGGGAAGGCCGTTGGGCTGGAGGTGACCCGTGATGATCGAGCTCGCGAGCGCCGTACCGATCGATCCGCCGATGGTGCGGATGTTGGCGTTCATGCCGGTGGCGGCGCCGGTCTGCTCACGCGGGACGTTCTGCACGATCAGGCTGACCAGCGAGGCGTACACGAGCCCGAGACCGAGGCCGAAGATCGCCGTCGACAGAGCGACCTGCCACGGCTGGTCGTGGAACTCGGCGAAGAGCAGCGACGCGACCAGGCTCAGTCCAGAACCCAACACCACCTGGGCCTTGGCGCTGAATCGCGGGGACAACGGTCCACTCAAGGCACCGGTGACAGACATCGTGATCAGCAGCGGCAGCATCAGCAGACCCGCCTGCGAAACGCTCGAGCCGAACCCGAAGCCGGCAACCTTGGGGATCTGGACGAACTGCGGGATGAACGCGTACGCCGCGAACATCGCGGCACCGAAGAGCATCGCGACCAGGTTCGTCGTCCAGACGGCGGGGAGCCGCATCACGCGCATGTCGATCAGCGGGTTTCGCGAACGTAGCTCGACGGTGACCCACCCGGCCAGCAGTACGACGGCAAGCGCGAACAATCCGATGGTCCGGAACGAGGCCCACCCCCACGACCTGCCCATGCTCAGCGGCAGCAGCAACGAGATCAGCCAGCCGGACAGGAGCGACGCGGCCAGCCAGTCGATCCGGCCGGGCACCCGGATCGGCGACTCGGGGACGTAACGGCGAACCATCACGACCGACAACAAAGTCACGATGAGCGGGATCCAGAACAGCCAGCGCCACCCGAGCGACTCGACGATCGGGCCGGCCAGCACGATCCCGAGTCCACCGCCGGCGCCGATGATCGCCGACACCACACCGACCATGGACGGCACCCGCTCGGCCGGGAACTCGTCGCGGATGATGCCGAACGACAGCGGGAAGACCGCTCCGCCGACACCTTGCATGACCCGGGCGACGATCAGGACGCCGACGTTCGGCGCGAGGGCCGCGAGCAGACAGCCGACCGCGAGGGCGATCAGGCCGAACAGCAGAGTGCGTTCCTTGCCGTACATATCGCCGATCCGCCCGAGCAGTGGGGTCGCCACCGAAACGGACAGGAGCAGCGCGGTGAACACCCAGGTGACGGTGCTCGCAGTTGTGTGCAGTTCATGCTGGATCACGGGCAGCGCCGGGCTCACCAGCGACTGCAGCATCGAGAACGACGCCACCACCGTCGCCAGCACCGCCAGCGTCAGCCGTGGGTTTCCAGACCTGATGACAGGCATGCAGAAGTCCTTCGAAAGGGTAGGGGTGCGCCAGGTAGTGCGTCGCGGCGCGAGAGTTCCCCGGCCTGGTAAAGTCGAGGTATGCCTCCACTATAACGGAGGGATGCCTCCGGTATCAAGGGCCGGGGGTTGTGGACGGCTGGATGTGGCTAGGGTGATGACGTGGTGATGGCGTGTGACTGAGCAGAGCAGGCCGGTGTTGCAGGTCGAGGTACGACGTCCGCAGCGGGCTGACGCGCGGCGGAACTTCGACGCACTGCTCGCTGCCGCCCGCGAGGCGTTCGCCAGCAAGGGCGCTGACGCGTCGCTGGAGGACATCGCTCGGCATGCGGGTGTCGGGATCGGCACGCTGTACCGGAATTTCCCGACCCGGCAGGACCTGTTCAACGCCGTGTACTTCGGTGAGATCGAAGAGCTCTGCCTCGAGGCCGAGGAGGTCGCGGACCTGCCGCCGTGGGAGGCGCTGACCACCTGGCTGCAGCGCTTCGTGCAGTACGCCGCGACCAAGCGCGCGATCTTCGAATCACTCAACCGCGACACGGACCGGTTCCGGGATGCGCGGGAGGCGATGTACGCCGCGGGTACACCGCTGTTCGAACGCGCGCAGCAGGCCGGCGAAGCGCGGGCCGACATCAACTTCGACGACGTGCTCCGAATGGTCAGTGGGCTGACCGCGGCGGGCTTCGTAGATGACGCCCAACGAGAGCGTGTCCTCGAGATAGCGCTGGCGGGAGTGCGCGCCCGTTAGTCGTTGAGGGAGAGGGCGACGCCGTCGAGGATGTCTTGCTCGGAGACGATCAACTCGGCGACGGTCATGCGGTCGAAGAGGCATTGCAGGATGAGGGCGCCGGCGCCGATGACATCGACGCGGCCGGGGTGGATCGACCGTACGGCGGAACGCTCGGCGCGACTCGACGTCGTCAGCCACGTGGTGGTGGCGCGGAGGGCTTCCGCGGTGAGGTGGGCGTGGTGAACGGCGTTCCGGTCGTACTCCGGGAGCCGTAAGGCGACTGCCGCGACGGTGGTCGCCGTACCTGCGACGCCGATGAAGGTGCGGGCCTCGCGTACCGGCACTGTCGTTGCATCTAGCAACGAATCTATGTCTTTGCCGATCGCGGCCAGCTCGGTCGCGGTGGTGGGATCCGACCTGACGTGGCGTTCGGTCAGGCGGACCGAGCCGATGTCGAGCGACTCCGCCGCGATCACGCCGGTCGCGTCACCCAGGACAAGCTCGGTGGAGCCGCCGCCGATGTCGGCGACCAGGTACGGCGCGGGCACGTCCAGCGAGTCCGTGGCACCTCGGAAGCTGAGCTCGGCCTCCTCGCGCCCCGAGATGATCTCTGGCTCGACACCGAACCGCTGCCGGATCCCCGCGAAGAACTCGTCCCGATTACTCACATCCCGCGCCGCGGACGTCGCGACGAACCTCAACCGCGATACACCCGCGGTCCGGACAGCAGCGGCGAACTCATCAGCCGCCGTGAACACCCGCTGCAAAGCCTCCGGAGCAAAGGCACCCGTCGCATCCACCCCCTGCCCCAGCCGAACGATCGTCATCCGCCGATCCACCTCACGCAACTCACCGTCGACGAGGTCAGCAATCAACAACCGAATCGAGTTGGTCCCACAATCAACCGCAGCCACCCGCACCGGTTCTTCAGACACACGGGCCTCGGCGACCCCAGTCGTCCAAGGCTTCCAGGGCCTCGTCGCCCAAGGGGTTTACGCCTGGGCCGGCGGCGAGCGAATGGCCTACCAGGACGTGAAGGCATTTGACGCGGGTCGGCATGCCGCCGGCGGTGATGCCGTCGATTTCCTCTACGTGGGCGATGGATTCGCGATGTGCGAGGTAGGACTCGTGGGCCGCTCGGTAGCGCGCCGCCAGGTCGGGATCGGTCCCGAGGCGGTCCGTCATTTCCTTCATCATGCCCTCGGCTTCGAGCGTGCCGATCGCGGACGCGAGGCGCGGGCAGGTCACGTAGTACGTGGTCGGGAACGGCGTACCGTCCGGCAACCGCGGCTCGGTCTCGACGACATCCGGGAGGCCGCAGGTACAGCGATGCGCCACCGACCGGATGCCGCGCGCCGTCCGCCCTAGCTGCTTGCTGACCGCTTCTTGATCGGAAGGACTAACACTCACCTGGTCACCTTAGGCGACGGCGTGAGGACGGGCTTCGGGGTCGGTGTGACCGTCGGCTTCACCGCCGGCGCCGGTGGCTGGCCGGCTCCCTCGACACTCCCCCACAGCTTCGTGTACCAGGTCGGCTTCTGGGCGTCCGCCGTACCGTCGGATGGTGCCGCAGGCGCAGGTGGTGCGCCGACCGGCTTGCCGTCCGCACCGATCACGCGATAGCCGACCTCGCCCGGCATCACCCAGCCGAGCCGCTGCCGCGCCTGCGCCTTCACGTACGCGTTGTCGTCCCAGCGTTCGATCTCGTCGTTCAGCTCCGAGACCCGCTTCTCCCGGTCCCGGATCTCCTGCTGCAGCGAGGTGATCTGCTGATGCTGGTCGAACCACACCCGCAGACTCTGCGCGTACGACACGATCAACGCCCCCAGCACGAGCAGTACGACGGCCGCCCGGCCGGTCAGATTCCGCGAGCCGCGGGTGCGGACCGGTCCGGCCGGGGTCCCCGTCGTACGACGTTTGGGCTGGTCGCCCCGCCGGGCGGGTGGACGCGACTGTGTTCTGCTCGACGGACGCGAGCCAGGGCGTGCACCGGATTCCCGACGGGACGGCATGTCAGATCACCCCTGGGTCAGCCCTGGTAGCGAGGGAAGGCCAGGCGGCCGGCGTACGTCGCCGCGTCGTCGAGCTCCTCCTCGATCCGGAGCAACTGGTTGTACTTGGCGGTGCGGTCGGACCGGGCCGGGGCGCCGGACTTGATCTGGCCGCAGTTCGTCGCGACCGCGAGGTCGGCGATCGTGGTGTCCTCGGTCTCGCCGGAGCGGTGGCTCATCATGCAGGTGAAGCCGCTGCGGTGGGCCAGGTCGACCGCGTCCAGGGTCTCGGTCAGCGAGCCGATCTGGTTGACCTTGACCAGCAGGCTGTTCGCCGACTTCTCGGTGATCCCGCGCTGCAGCCGCTCGACGTTGGTGACGAACAGGTCGTCGCCGACGATCTGGATCTTGTCACCGAGCTGGCCGGTGAGGTTCTTCCAGCCGTCCCAGTCCTCCTCGTTCAGCGGGTCCTCGATCGAGACGATCGGGTACGACGACACCAGGTCGGCGTAGTAGGCGATCATCTCGTCGGCCGACTTCTTGCCGCCCTCGAACGCGTACACGCCCTCGGTGAAGAACTCGCTCGCGGCGACGTCCATCGCCAGTGCGATGTCCAGGCCGAGCGTCAGGCCGGCCTTCTCGACCGCGACCGCGATCAGGTCGAGCGCCTCGCGGTTGCTGGCCAGGTTCGGCGCGAAACCGCCCTCGTCGCCGAGGCCCGTGGACAGGCCGCGCTCCTTGAGCACCGCCTTCAGCGCGTGGTAAACGGTCGCGCCCTGCATCAGCGCCTCACCGTACGTGGCCGCACCGATCGGCGCGATCATGAACTCCTGGACGTCGACGTTGCTGTCCGCGTGGGCGCCGCCGTTCAGGATGTTCATCATCGGGACGGGCAGGACGTGCGCGTTCGGTCCGCCGACGTAGCGGAACAGCGGCAGGCCGGCGCTGTCCGCGGCCGCCTTGGCCACGGCGAGGCTGACGCCGAGGATGGCGTTCGCGCCGAGCTTGGCCTTGTTCGGGGTACCGTCCAGGTCGATCAGGGCCTGGTCGATCAGCCGCTGCTCGTGAACGTCGTACCCGACGATCTCCTTGTCGATGTCCTCCAGGATGGCGGTGATCGCCTTCTGGACACCCTTGCCGTTGTAGCGGTCCTTGTCGCCGTCCCGCAGCTCGACGGCCTCGAACTGACCGGTGGACGCACCCGAGGGCACGGCCGCCCGGGCGACGGTGTCGTCGTCGAGAAGAACCTCGACCTCGACAGTGGGGTTGCCGCGCGAGTCCAGGATCTCGCGCGCGCCGACGGCCTCGATGGTGGCCACTATTGACTCCCAAGCTCTCGATGACGAATCGCCCCGAGCCTAGCCGCCAGACCAGCACACCCAGTGGACCACGTCCCCCCAACGATCCCACCCACCACTACCTCCGACGTCAACAACACTCCGGCGGCCCCCGATCATCGTTGGCGGGACGGGATTCTTGGCGGCAGACGCGATCCCACCAATGGTAGGATTCGGGCATGAGCGAGGCTGCGCATACCGACAAGCTGAGCGTGACGATTCCGTCGGACGTCGCGGACGAGCTGCGGTCGCGGGCCGGTCGCGGCAACGTGTCGGCGTACGTCACGGACGCCTTGATTCGCCAATTGGAGCACGATCGGCTCGGCGACCTGCTCACCGAACTGGCCGAGAACCAGGCGCCGGTGACAGCGGAAGAGCTCGCCCGCGCCAGGGCCGAGTGGCCCGACCGGTGAGTCCACGCAAGCGGATCGGCCCGACGGCTCAGGGCACGCTGGTTCTCGATAACGAAGGTCTGTCCCGCGCCGCAACCGACCGGGCGATGTACATACGCCTGCACGCCGCGTACGCCGACGGTCGTCGCGTCGTCACGTCGGCGGCGATCCTCGCCGAAGCGCTCCGCGGCGCGCCGCGCGACGCCGGCGTCCATCGAGTGTTGAACGGGATTGTCGTTCAGCCGGTGACGCGGTCCATCGGCGAGCAAGCTGGTCGGCTGATCGGCGCTGCACGGCGTGGATCCGGGCAGGCGGTCGCTGCGATCGTGGTGGCGACCGCCCTCGCCGAGGCGGGCCAGGTGGTCATCGCGACCTCCGACCTCGACGACCTCACCGCTCTGGTCGGCGACGAGAAACACATCTCCGTCGTCGCCGCCGACCGGCTCTGACCCATCCACCGGCACCACCAGCCTGGCAGCGCCGGAACGAAAGCAGGGAAAGACAGGTACAGAAAAATGGAGAGGGAACTGGGCCCCCGGCTGAGGTCGGCGGCGGGAAGGAGGTTTGGGAGGATATCGCGCCTGATCACGCCTGATCAGGGAAGAGATCCTCCCGAACCGCCAGGCCATCACAATCGTCGTCCAGCAGGCGACTCACGCCTGACATCCACCGGAGCCGCGGATTGTGATGGCCTGGAGCCCGCTCACTCAGTGCCTGGTCCTCGGCAGCCCCGATCCCTCGCATGCGGTGAGCCGCTGCACTCCTCACCCGCCGGCCACCGACTGGCCCCACCTACGCACCGAGCCCGCCAGGCACCCAGCCACTCTATTTCTCTGTCTCTGTCTCTGTCCTTTTCTTTCCTTGCGCTTCTTCTCTGGGGTTATGAATAACCCTCTTCAGTACTTCTTTAATAGCCCGGTCTTTCTTTGTGGGGTTGGTTCAGTGGGTCGAGTGGTCCCAGGGGTGGGGTGGGAGGTGGTGGAGGCGGAGGGTTAGGTCGGTGAGGCGGGTGCGTAGGGCGGTTAGGCGGGTGTCTCGGTCGATTACTGGTTGGAGGCTGACCGGGTCGGCGCCTGGGATGTTGTTGTGGATGGGTGGGCGGGTGGCTACCTCCACGGTTGCGGTGTGGTCGATGCTGTGCGTCAGGCCGCCGATCTGGAGGCGGAGGAAGTTGTACGGCGCTCTTGCTTCGTCGACGACGTGTTGCGCATCCCGGAGGATCGCTGGGACGACCTTCTCGACCAGTTCGCGGTCGAGGCTGCGGGCGACGGCCAGGTCGGCTTCGGCCTGCTCGACGAGTTCGTCGTACCGGTCGCGGTCTGCGTCGAGGTCGGCCGACAGCGCGTCCCGCTCGCGCGACACCTTGCTGCCGTCGAGCGCCTTCCCGAGGAACGCCAGGGTCGGCATCAGCAAGCCGGTCGTGACGGCCAGCATCACCATCACGACGGTCACCGCGGTCTCGGCCTGGCCGAGTGCGTCCAGACCGCGTTCGATCAGGGCCGTGGTGATGCCGAGGGCCACGGTCCCGGTGACGAGCAGATACCAGAGCCGCTGCCGCTTACTGGCTTCGGCGTGGTGCTTCTGACCGTCGGCCTGTGCCTCGCGCGCGTGGTTGTGGGCGCGAGCGGCGTGATCCACCAACCAGGTCTGCCCCAGCATGATGTAGACGACGAGGATCAGCGAGAACGTCCACCCCATCCAGTCCCGCCACGGACTCACGATCGGCACGTTCAGGTAGTACGTCAGGAACGCAAGGAAGCCGAGCGCCTCCGCCCACGGCGCGACGTGCGCGATCAGCCGCAACCACGCCGGCGCCCGATCGTGGTGACGGTGTCCGTCGGCGCGGTCGGTCTCGACCCGATCGGTCAGCCAGTCGACCCGATCGGCAGCCGTGCGTCCGCCGTACACCTTGTTGGTCTCCGGCGTACTCAGATCACCGGGAAGCTTGCTCGCGGCGTCGATCGACGTCTCCACGTCGTCGCAGAGCCGGTCGATCGCGTCGAGCGGCGGCTCGACTTGGTTCTTCAGGCGCATCGCGAGCAGGTCCCGCGCGTCACGCTCGTACGGCGCACTCAGTTGGTGACCGACCACAGCCTGCGGCTCCCACTCGCCGCGCGGCGTGCCACTGAGCTGATGATTGCGTACGACGTACTCGTAGTAGGCGGAGGCGATCACGTACTCCTCCTTGCTGCACAGGCCGGCCCGAACGGCCTCCCTGCGCGTGTACTGCGGCCCGTGCTGGGGTTCGTAGGCTCCGTTGTCCGGCAACGGAATCACCTGGCTGGTCATCGCCGTCTCCTGTCAGCTGGCGTTGTTGAAGCGGACGACCACGCAGCGGTTCCTGGGGTCGCTGGGGCTGGGGAACGGCTGATTCACATTCCCGAAGCCCTTGATGTCGATGCGGTTGCGCGCGACTCCGAGCTGCACGAGCAGGCCGGCCACGACCTGAGCCCGCAGCGTGCTGAGTTGAAGCGCCACCGGGTTGTTCGGTCGCTTGGAGGTGGTGGACGTGTGCCCCTCGACGGAGACCCGCGTGGCCGGACCGATCGTCTTGACGCAGGCCGCAAGCGCCCGCAGCGTCGCGGGCCGGGCGAGCAGGTCTGCTTTGTCCGAGGCGAAGTACGTCGCCGCACTCAGCGTGCAGGTCTTCTCGCCGGGTATGCGCGTCGTCCGCGCCGGCACCGGCGTCCCTGGTGGTGGCGGGACCGCCACCGCGGGCGCGGCCAGCGTCGAGCTGGACACCACCGCATCGGGGTATTCGAACCGGACCGTCGTTGCTCCGGCCGCCTTGAGCAGACCGCTCCAGAGCGCTTCGCGATAAGCGGACTGCGGACGCCGCAAGGCCGCCTGCGGTCCCGACTCGGCCAGGACCACGAAGGTGATCGCCGCGCCGCGAAGAGCAGGCAGCTCACCCGCGGCCTTCAGGTCTTGGACCAGGCTCGCCGGTGCTACGTCGAAGGCGAGCTTGCGGAAGTCGATCGGGTCGGTGGTGTCCAGCCCGGACGAGAAGACGAAGACCGGTCGTGACGTATCGACTCTCGCCCTCGACAGACCGGCGAACAGCGCCTGCCCGGCGACCGTCGAGCTCTTCTCGTTCAGCTGGTCCTCGAGCTTGGTGATCGAGCGCGCGATCTCCTCGACTGCCCGCTCCTGAACCTTCAGCGGCTCGCCGTCCGGCTTCCCGTCGACCCGCGGAGTCAGGTCGAGCGTGGTGGAGCTGACGGCGCCGTTGCCCTCAACCCGAACCAACCGGACCGCCTGATGCGCAAGCCCGGCCTGCTCGATCATCGAGCGCGCCGCACCGGCGATACGGATCGCTGCCTGATTCGCCGTCGGCGCGGTGTAGATGATGGTTCCGCCGAGCGCCGGCCCGGTGGCACGCCGCTCCCGCGCGGCGTAGACGACGGCCGAGGCCGATATGATCACGACCAGCAGGCAAATCGCGAGCCCCAGGATCCATCCCCGCGAGCCCCGTCGCTTCCTCGACCGCGGATTCGACAGACCGCCGAACCGGCCACCGGACCGTCGGCTCGACCGCCCGCTGGGCCTTTTACCGGGCCGACCACTCGGCCGGCCGGTCATCCGCACCGGGCGCCGACGCGCCGTGCGGTATCCGGAACTCCGCGTACTCATCGCGCACCTCCCGACCGGAGGTGCGCGAAAGACGGACGTCGTACGACGTTCCCCGTCGTGTCTCGGTGAATTGTGCAAAGTGTGTTGCACATGGCACAGCATGGGCTAGGCTTTTGTGTCATCACTGACTCGACCCCTCACTTGGCCTAAGTCGTCGGGTTCTCGGTGATGTGGGGCGGCTCGGGTGCAACCGGGCCGCCTCTTCGTTATTAGCCTCGAACTCAGCGTAAGTGCGGCATGTGCGAGAGGTCAATACAAATGTGCGCGCCCTCTATGCACAGGTGCGCACGTCACGCACAATGTTAAACACCCGCTTGGAACGGGGTCGGGAGGGAGTGTTCCAAGAGCAGGGATAGGCTGTGCCGCACGGTTGTGAACTTCTGCGCGGCGCGCCTGCGCGAAGTCCCGATCATCCACTGCTTTCATGGCGCCGACGGCGTCCCCTCAGCTCGCACGCGGTAGTCCATCCCTTTGAGCGACGACTCTCAGAAGGAGAAGGCGGTGACCGAGACACCCGCTGCCCCGTCCGTTGACAACGCGCTGGAGACCCGGCATGCCATCTCCCGCCTGATCCGCACCGCGCGCAACGAGCTGGGCCTGAGCCAGGCGGCGCTCGGCTCCCGGATCGACGTGAGCCGCTATGTGATCAACCGGCTCGAAGGTGCGAACCAGGACCTGTCCCTCGAGCACGCCCCGAAGCTGGCCGAGGTCCTCAATCGGCCAGAGCTGGAGGAGCTCGCCCGGGCCCAGTTCGCGTCGCCGGCCCGGCCGGCGCAGCAGCCGACCTTGCGGGACGCGCTGCTCGAGGAGCTGTTGGGCTCTCCGGGGCTCGACCGCCTCGTCATCGTCGTCGCCGACGAGCTCGACATCCTGGCGCTCCTGACCCGCTCCCGCATCAACCTCCCGGAGCGGGTGACCATCGTCTTTCCCAGCCACGCCCGCCAGCAGCAGCTCCGCGGGACGGCGGTTCCGGCCGCCGCCACCTGGGACGTGCAGAAGCAGATCACCAAGATCTTCGAGGCCCTCGCGGTCGGCGGGAAGCTGCATCCGGAGGAAGGCCCGCTCGATTACGACATCAAGCTCTACGAGTCCGACGAGGTCCGGCAGTCCTTCGTGCTGGTCGGGACCGCGGAAGGCAATCAGTGCGCCGTCTGGCCGGCCCTGCCGAACATCGAGCCGCACCAGTTCAACGTCATCCCGGTCGCCGTCTCGAACGAGTCGTCGTTCATCCAGCTGATCGAGGCGCACTACCGTGATCTCGTCCGCGACCGGACGCCGCTGACCCATCTGAAGGCCGTCGTCGTCGTCGAGGAGAGCAACGAGTCGACGCCGGCCGGACCGGCCGCGCGGCACCGCCTGTCCAGCTACTTCCAGCTCGGTGTCGACTCCGAGCGTGAGGTGGCGGGGACCGGCGGCGGAGCCGCCGGAAACTTCGGCTTCGGGGTCGCGCTCGTTCTCGTCCATGGTTACGCCGAGCGGCCTGGGCGCCCGCTCGGCCGCCGGGTCCTGCTGCAGAAGGATCTGAAGTCCGATCCGGAGGCCGCTCAGTACCAACTCGTCAGCAGCCATATCTCCGACGAGGATCTGAGCGGGACGGGCGAGCGGGGGCCTCGCTCGACATCGACGAGCCACGAGGCCCGTCGTACGTTGATCGCCGGCGATCGCGAGGCGAGTGTCACCTCGGAGGCGTTCAGCCGGGCCGCCCGGCACGGACTCCTGGACGAGTTCGGCGCCGACGTACCGGTCGGTGCGCTCCAGGAGATCGCATTACCCGAACCGTTGTGGATCGTTGAAAAGTTCGACCCGCAGGGCCACCGCCTGATGCCGGTCGTTCCACGGTTGTTCCATCTGGACCTGACTCCCCGCGACCGCGAGGAGCTGAAGGCCCGGATCGCCGCAAGCGGGCAGCAGGGGGACCCGGAGCGGCTCGCCGACGAATGGCTGTCGTCCGTCGGCCGCCTCGAAGCGGCCCTGCTCGACACCGGCGACACCCAGGCCCTGGGCCAGCAGGATCTGCGGGACGAGAACGTCAAACTCAACGACTTCCTCGACACCGCACGCATGCAAGCGGGGGACTGGTTCTTTTCCGTGCTCGAAGAATTGGAGATTGTGAAGGGCTGATGAACACAACTGGTGTTGACCACGACCTCAAGCGGGTTCCGCGCGAATGGCTGGATGCGCTGGAACTGACCGCGGGGTCTACAGAACCGGTCGCGACGTACGCGCCCGTTCTCGCGCTGACGATGACCCGCGAGGCCGGCGACACGCGTGAGGTTCTGGCCTGCGTGCGCGCGCCTGAGGCGAACCGCACGCATCCCGGGGTGCTGAGCTCCCCGACGATCCGGATCCGTGGCGTGGCGGACTTCTCCGCTCTGCCCACCGGCCGGGTGACCACTGCGGTGCCGGCGTGGCTGACCGCCCACGTCGACCAACTGCTCGGCGGCAAGCTCGCGGCCGACAGCGAACTGACCACCGGCCTGGTGCCGGACTTCGTTCAGGTCTGGCAGGCCCATAGCGTGATCGGGATCAAGGACGGGCAGCCCGTCACCGAGGCGCTGACGATGATCAACGCGCATCTGTCGGTCCCGGCCGGTGCGGAGATCTTCCCCAGCGACACACCGTCGTACTCGTGGATCGGGTTCGTGCCCGAACAGCGGCATGCGGTGGCCGTCGAACGGCGCGACGCCGAGCTGCTGGGAGTGTCCTTCGGCCCGGAGACCCCGATCGTCTACGGTCTCTGCACGCAGAGCACGGCATCGATGCTTAAGGCAACAAGTTCGGTAGCGGTTCGCTAGGAGTCCTGCTCCGCGGTGCGGATCCGGTCGGCCAGCGACCGGACCGTGCCGCGGAGTGCTTGTTCGGGGTCGACGTCGAGGGTGCGGGCCGCGCGAACCAGGTCGAGCAACTGCTGCCCGATCCGCTCGGCGTCCGTGACCGGCTCCGGCGCCGCGTCGTCGTCGCCGATGAGCTTGGTCGCGCGACCAAGCACCTTGTCGGCAAGGGCCAGCGCGGGAAGAGCGAGCGGAATCCCTTCCAGCACAGAGGTTCGTTGCTTCTCCGCGGCCTTGATGGTCTCCCAGTTGGCCTCGACCGCCGCGAGATCCTTGTTCTGCTCGTCGCCGAAGACGTGCGGGTGCCGACGGATCAGCTTCTCCACGATGTCACCGGCCACATCGTCGACGGTGAACCCCTCGTCCGGGTTCTCCTCCGCGATGCGCGAGTGGAACGCGATCTGCAGCATCAGATCGCCGAGCTCCTCGCGAAGATGATCGCGATCGCCGGTGTCGATGGCCTCGAGCGTCTCGTACGTCTCCTCGAGCAGGTACTTCGCCAGACTGAGATGGGTCTGCTTCTGGTCCCACGGGCAGTGCCGCCGGAGCTGGTCCATCACCCGGATCAGATCGATGAGCCGTGCGCCCGCTACGTCGTACGACCCGTGCACGATCTCCACCTCGTACGGCGGACGCGGCTCGCGGCTCAACTGGTCAGCGACCACCCGCAACAACCCCGGCTCGCCGTCATCGCCCACCAGCCACGCAACCCGACGACCTGATCCGGCCGCCTCAGAGAGCCACGCCCAGTGGTCGGCGACATCGCCCTCGACGTGAGTGACGGGCAGGCCGGAGCCGACCACGGCCTGGACATCAGGCCGCGCCGGACCGCCGGACGCGCCGATGTCGTCGGCGGCCTCCAACGACTGCCACGCGGCCCGCGTGAGCAACCCAGGTGCGACGCGCGGGCTGGTCAGTACGACCGTGATCGAACCCGCCGCGTCGCCTGTCACCGGATCGACGGCTCAGCCCTGCGGCTGCTGCTGTTGCTGCTGTTGCTGCGCCTCGGCGGCTTCGCGCTTGGCCTTGGCCTGCGCGGATTCGGCGGACAGCGAGCCGGAGATCGTGGTGTTGATCGCGCCGTCGCTCCACTGGCCGAACCGCGGCGCGATGGAGACCTTGATGCTCTTCGCCGCCTCCTGAGCCGCGACGCCGCCCTTCTGCTGCTGTGCCTGCGACTGCGGATCGTTGAACGAAGTGCCGCCGCCGAGCTTGAGCAGGGTGACCTGACCCGCAGCGACCTGGTTCAGGAAGTCGCGCGTCAGCGGGTCGGCCTGGAACCGCGCGTAGGCCTCCGGGTCATTGACCACGGTCTTCGTCTCCGCGGCGATCTCGGCGTCGGTGACCTGGACCGACTTCTGCTGGCGAATCTGCTCCAACAGGGCGTTGATCACCAACTGGTTCAGCGTGAGGGTGCTGGTGAAGTCCTGCCCGAGGGCCGTCGTCACCGCGCGCGAGGTCTTGTCGAGGTCCCCGACGCTGATCTCGGTCCCGCCGACCACGGCCGCCGCACCGGGGTGGGTCCCCGCCGCGCAACCGCCGGCCAGCAGCACAGTCGCCACCGCTACACCGAGAGCCCGAAGCCGTCGTGTGCTCACCGAATCTCCTCGTATCTGTAAGGGTTCACGCCGGCACCACGATAGGTTCGGCGATCACGTCGTCGATCAACCGGGTGCACCACTGCAGCAGCTCCTGATCGCGGAGCGGCTGACCGGCGACCGGCCGGGTAGCAGGTCTCGGTACGAGGATCGTACGCAGTTGCGGCTTCACCAGACTCTTCGGGTACAGCCTGTTCAGCCGGAGCACCTTCGAATCGGGCAAGTCGACCGGCCCGAACCGGATCAGGTTCCCTTGCAGGGTGACGTCGTGCAACCCGGCCCGGCGGGCGTGGTTGCGGAACTTCGCCACCTCGACCAGGTTCAGCACTGCGGCCGGGATGTCGCCGTACCGATCGTGCAGCTCCTCGACCAGCTCCGCGATCCCGTCCTCGTCACGTACGGCGGCCAGCCGCTGGTACATCTCCAGTCGCAGCCGCTGCGACGGGATGTAGTCGTGCGGGAGGTGCGCGTCGATCGGCAGCTCGATCTTGACCTCGGGTTCCTCGGCCTGGGTGTCTCCGCGGTACTCCGCGACCGCCTCGCCGACCAGCCGGACGTACAGGTCGAAGCCGACGTCGGCGATGTGCCCGGACTGCTCACCGCCGAGCAGGTTGCCGGCGCCGCGGATCTCGAGGTCTTTCATCGCGACCGCCATCCCGCCGCCGAGGTCGGCGTGCTGGGCGATCGTGGCCAGCCGATCGTGGGCCGTCTCGGTGAGCGGCTTCTCGGGCGGGAAGAAGAAGTACGCGTACGCGCGCTCCCGGCCACGGCCCACGCGGCCACGCAGCTGGTGCAGCTGCGACAGCCCGAGCAGGTCGGATCGCTCGACGATCATCGTGTTCGCGTTCGAGATGTCGATGCCGGACTCGACGATCGTCGTACAGACGATGACGTCGGACTGCTTCTCCCAGAAGCCCTGGATCACGTTCTCGAGGGTGTGCTCGTTCATCTGGCCGTGGGCGACGCTGACACGAGCCTCGGGGACGAGCTGGCGGATCCGGGCGGCCGCCTTCTCGATCGTGTTCACCCGGTTGTGGACGACGAAGACCTGGCCTTCACGCAGCAGCTCGCGCCGGATCGCCGCGGTCACCTGGCCTTCCTCGTACGCACCGACGAAGGTCAGCACCGGGTGCCGTTCTTCCGGCGGCGTGGCGATCGTCGACATCTCGCGGATCCCGGTGATCGACATCTCCAGCGTGCGCGGGATCGGTGTCGCGGACATCGTCAGGACGTCGACCGCCGTACGCAGCCGCTTCAGCTGCTCCTTGGCCTCGACACCGAACCGCTGCTCCTCGTCGACGATCACGAGTCCGAGGTCCTTGAACGAAACCTCGCCCGACAGCAGCCGGTGGGTTCCGATCACGACGTCGACCGAGCCGTCGGCCAGCCCGTCCAGCGTGCCCTTGGCCTCCTTGTCGGTCTGGAACCGCGACAGCGGCGCCACGTTGACCGGGAAGGCGGCGTACCGCTCGGAGAAGGTCGCGTAGTGCTGCTGCACGAGCAGCGTCGTCGGCACCAGGACGGCGACCTGCTTGCCGTCCTGTACAGCCTTGAACGCGGCCCGTACGGCGATCTCGGTCTTGCCGTAACCGACGTCGCCACAGACAATCCGGTCCATCGGCATGACGCGTTCCATGTCGTGCTTCACGTCGTCGATCGTGGCCAGCTGGTCCGGCGTCTCCACGAACGGGAACGCGTCCTCGAGCTCGCGCTGCCACGGGGTGTCCTTGGCGAACGCGTGCCCCTTGGTCGCCTGGCGGGCGGCGTACAGCTTGATCAGCTCGCCGGCGATCTGACGGACCGCCTTGCGCGCGCGGCCCTTGCGCTTGGCCCAGTCGCCGCCGCCCATCTTGTCCAGGGTCGGCTGCTCGCCACCGACGTACCGGGTGACCTGGTCGAGCTGGTCGGTCGGCACGTACAGCCGGTCGCCCGGTTGGCCGCGCTTGCTCGGGGCGAACTCGATCACGACGTACTCGCGGGTGGCCTTCTGAGCGCCCGTGCCCACGGTTCGCTGCATCATCTCGACGTACCGGCCGACGCCGTGCTGCTCGTGCACGACATAGTCGCCCGGCTGCAGCTCGAGTGGGTCGATGGTCTTCTTCCGGCGCGATGGCATCCGTTGCGCCGACCGTCGTTCGGCTGCGGATCGCTGGCCGGCCAGGTCGTTCTCGGTCAGCACCGCGAACTTGATGCCTCCGGCAATGAACCCGTGGTCCAGCTGCCCTTGCGAGATCAGGACGACGCCGGGCTCGGGCACGGAGTCGATCCCGTCGACCGCCCGGGCCGGCAACTCGGCCTCGGAGAACACCTCGGCCAGACGCTGCGCGGGACCATGGCCCTCGGTGACGCAGACGACCCGCCAGCCGTCGCGCAACCAGCCGCGGATGTCCTCGACCGCGGCCGAAGTCTCGCCGCGGTACGGGTCGACCTCGTGCGCGTCGATGATCCGGCTCCGGACCGCGCCGGCCTCGGTGTCGATGTCGAACGAGATGCGCTCCCCCATCGAGTCGCGCAGCTCCGGCGCATCGGTCGGCGCGGCGGCGAACGGGGAGAAGCTCCACCAGGCCAGGCCGTTGGCCAACGCGTGCGACCGGACGTCACCCAGCGACATGTACGCCGCGGCACCCAGATCGATCGGCGCCTCGCCACCACCGGCGGCCGCGGCCCAGGATGCCTCCAGAAACTCCTGGCTGGTCGCGACCAGGTCGTGCGCCCGGGCGCGCACTCGCTCGGGATCGCTGACGACGACGTGCGTACCGGCCGGCATCAGGTCGACCAGCAGCTCCATGTCGTCGACCAGCACCGGCGCCAGCGACTCCATGCCCTCGACGGCATGCCCTTCGGCGAGCTTCTCGAACAGCTCGGCCAGCTCAGGGTGCTCTTTGGCCAGTACGGCGGCGCGCGACCGGACCTCGTCGGTCAGGAGCAGCTCGCGGCACGGCGGCGCCCACAGACCGTGCTCGGCGATCTCCAGGGAGCGCTGGTCGGCGACCGCGAAGTACCGGATCTCTTCCACGTCGTCGCCGAAGAAGTCGACCCGCAGCGGGTGCTCCTCGGTCGGCGGGAACACGTCGATGATGCCGCCGCGGACCGCGAACTCGCCGCGTCGCTCGACCAGATCGACCCGGCTGTACGCCGCCCCGGCCAGCGCCGCGACGACCTCCTCGAGCTCGACCGTGTCGCCGACATGCAGCTGGACCGGCTTCAGGTCGGCCAGTCCGGCGACCTGCGGCTGCAGCACGGACCGCACCGGCGCGACCAGGATCTTGATCGGCCCGGTGGTCTCGTCCGACGGATCCGGGTGGACGAGACGACGCAGTACGGCGAGACGCCGGCCGACCGTGTCGGATCGGGGCGAGAGCCGCTCGTGCGGGAGCGTCTCCCAGGCCGGGTAGTACGCGACCGTGCTGGGCTCGACCATGCACTGCAGGGCCTCGGTCAGCTCCTCGGCCTCGCGGAACGTCGCGGTGACCGCGAGCACCGGGCGGTTGGCGCCGTTCCGCTCGGAGGCGATCGCGGCGAGCAGGACCGGACGGATCGGGGTGGGGGCACTGAGGTCGAGGGTGGTGACTTCGTCGGAGGTGGCGTCGCGGACGGCCTCGGACACCACCGGATCGGTGATCAGGGTGTCGACCAGGCCGTGGAGCTTCACGAGTTAAACTTCCCTTGGGTTGAATCGAGGCCGTCGGTCAGCAGGGATTCCACTGCGTCCGCCGTTCGGTCCACGGCGAACGGAAGATCCTTGCGCTCGGTGGAGGAGAACTCGTTCAGGACGAAGTCGGCGGGAGCCTGCCGGCCCGGCGGACGACCCACACCGAACCGAACTCGATAGTACTCACCGGTGCCAAGCGATTTCCGCAGCGACTTGAGGCCGTTGTGGCCGTTGTCGCCGCCGCCGAACTTGCACCGCAGGACACCGAAGTCGATGTCCAGCTCGTCATGGACGACGAGCAGGTTGGCCGGCGTCAGCTTGAAGAACTTCAGCAGCCCCGACACCGGGCCGCCGGACTCGTTCATGTACGAGCGCGGTTTGGCCAGAACCGTCCGCAGGCCGCGGATCCGGGTCTCGATCACCTCGGCCTTGACCTGCTTGTGCTGCTTCCACTTGTCGCCCGTCCGGGCCGCCAGCTCGTCGGCCACCAGGTGACCGATGTTGTGCCGGGTGCGGGCATAGGAAGGGCCGGGATTCCCCAGTCCGACGACCAACCACACGTCGTCCGCCACGGATCCCGGCCCTCCTGAAGCTGTCTGGGTACGGAACGCAGACTACTCGGCGCCGGCGGCCACCGGCTCCGCGGCGGTCGGCTCGTCGCGCTCGATGCCGGCCTCGGCCTCCGCGTCGGCCAGCTCGGCCTCGGCCTGCGCCGCGGTCTGGGCGGCGGTGACGTTCACGACCAGGGTGTCCGGCTCGACGGCCAGCGTCGTACCGGTCGGAAGCTGCAGGTCGGACGCGTGGATCTGGGCGCCGGCGTCCAGGCCCTCGATCGACACGGTGACGCCGTCGGGGATGTGCGTCGCCTCGGCCTCGACCAGGATCGTCGCGTTCTCCAGCACGACCAGGGTGTCGGAGACGGCCTCGCCCTCGAGGTGGACCGCGATCTCGACCTGGACCTTCTCGCCGCGCCGGACCATGACCAGGTCGACGTGCTCGATGTGGCCCTTCAGCGGGTCACGCTGGACCTGCTTCGGCAGCGCGAGGTGGGACTCGCCGCCCGCGACCTCGATCAGCAGCAGGGCGTTGGCGGTCTTCAGGGCCAGCATGGTGTCGTGACCGGGCAGCGTGATGTGCACGGGGTCACTGCCGTGGCCGTAGAGGACGGCGGGAACCTTGTTGTCCCGGCGGATTCGGCGGGCAGCACCCTTGCCGAACTCCGTACGCGATTCGGCTTGGATCTTGACCTCGGCCACGAGATGTACTCCTTGAATGCGTTGCGGTGATCAGTTGACTAGGTGGAACACGGCTGCGGCCTCAGCGGGCGCTTTGTGACCCCGGAGAAGGCGTCAGGCAACGAACCACCGCGTCGATCACGGAGCCGCGCCCAACAGTTCTCGGGGGGCGTCCCTCGCCGAGGCAACCAAAACAGTCTACCCACCACTTCGGCCAGACAGGAAATCCGTTCTGCCCCTGCGGGAGCCTTACATTGCTGGTGTGACGCCTGCGGCCGCCCTCGTTTCCGTCGTCAGCGTCGCGATCGCCGCCGCCGTCGTGTGGGGCACCCTCGTTCGGACCCGGCGGCGCCGCGAGTTCCTGCAAGCCCGCGCCCAGGTGATGGCCCGGCTCGGCCTCTTCCCCGCGCCCCCGAATCCCTGGCTCGGCGAAGTCGCCGCGAGGCTGTTCCAGCGCGGCCGGCCCGGGGAGATGTTCGCCGGCGCCTTCCGCGGTCGCGATATGTGCGTTCTGGACTACCGCTACACGACCGGTAACGGCAAAAGTCAGCAAACCGTCACCGTGCACCTGGTCGCGCTGAACCTGCCCGCCCTCCTGCCGCCACTCACAGTGACCAGGCACTCGGGCTTCAAACGAGTGTTCGGCGGCCGCGGTCTCGAGCTGGAGAGCAAGGCGTTCAACGACGCGTTCCGGATCGCCTGCGGAGATGATCGCTTCGCTTCCGCCGTACTTCACCCGCGGATGATGGAGTGGCTGCTGTTCAACCCCGGACTGGAGTGGCAGTTGGCCGGCAATGCCCTGGTGTCGTGGGGTTACGGTCAGTTCCAGGTGCACGATCTGCTGCAGCGGCTGGAGGCGATGGTCGGCGTGGCCGACCGGATCCCGCCGTTCGTCCTCCGCGACTACGGACAGGCGTACCCATGATTGTCACGATCACCCTGCTGGTCTGCGCCGCGACCTTCGTCCTGCTGCTCTACAGCGCATCGGTACGGCGCCGCCGGCACTTCTACGAGCTCCGGGCCAAAGAGGCCGAGCACTACGACATGCGATCGGCTCCGACCGAGCCGTGGCTGGCCGAGCTCGCCGGCCGCCTGTACTCGCCCGACGAGCAGGCGGAGAACATAGTCGAGAGCGAGCGGAAGTCGACCATCGTCCGGGCCGTCGACTTCACCTACACCCCGGTCAGTACGTCGACCGCCTCCAAATGCCACGTGATCGCGTACGACCAACTGATCGAGCTGCCGCCGATCGTCGTACTGAAGAAGAACCCGCTGATCCCGAGTCTGGAGTTCGAGAGCGCGGCGTTCAACCGCACCTTCACCATCGAATCCCCCGACCCTCGCTACGCAAGCGCCTTCCTCACCCCCCAGGTGATGCAACTCCTCCTCGACGACTACACCTACCTCGAGTGGCGAATCGAAGGCCCCCGAATGATCGCCTGGGGCCTGGGCCACTGGACCGTCCCCACCATCAACGACACCACCTACGCCTTCGACCGAATCCTCGCCTTGGTCCCCGACTTCGTTTTCGCCGACTACGGACGGCGAGTCAGCTGAGTTTGGTCCATACCTCGCGGAGGGCGCGGGCTGCGTTGCCTTCGAGGTTGGCGGCGTCGAGGGTGTCGGCGATCTCGTCGAACTCTGGGCCCCAGCGCCAGGCGACGGATTTGAGGTGTTCGGGTAGCTCGGGATCCTTGAGGGACCCGGCGTCCGGGCGGACCTGTTGTGCGGTGAGGGCCTCGGTGACGCCGTACTTCTCGGCCAGCTGGAAGGCCAGCACGGCCAACGCTGCCTTGCCCTTGTTGTAGAGCGCGTACGACGACTTCGCCGCGCTGGCGGCACCTGGCTCGGAGCCGACCACCATCGGGGTGACCGCGGTGCCTGCCCACAGCGCGGCCGCGCGATCGGCCGCCGTACCGGACAGCATCAGATGTGTCGGGCTCGGCCCACCGGTCGGCGGCGGGCCGATCACACCGGCATCGACGAAGGTCGCGTCCGGCAGCGCGGACTGCGCCTCCCGCAACGACATCGGCGAGAGCGGGTTCGCCTCGATGTACAGGCCGGTGAAGCCCGCTTGTCCGACCTGACGCGCGATATCCACCGCACCTTGAGGCGCACACGAGCACAGCACGACCTCAGCCGTCCCGACCGCCTCGGCGAACGGCGACCCGATCAGCCCAGCCTTCTGGGCGCGGGTCGCAGATGCCGCACTACGCCCCTCCGGCACCCAGCGCACTTCGTGGCCAGCGGCAACCAACTGCGCCGCGAGCTGCGACCCCATGGCCCCCGGGTGAAACACGGCAACCCGCATCAGCACCATCCTCCGAACCCCATCTCCACCTTTTGCAAACCGACCCCAACACCACTTCCGGTCAGTGCTGTCCAAGATAGGCCAGTACGGCGAGCACTCGGCGATGCTGCTCGTCGTTGAGACTCAGGCCGAGCTTGGACAGGATGCTCCCGATGTGGGTCTCGACGGTCCGCTCGGTCAGGAACAGGCGGCGACCGATGCCGACGTTCGTGCAGCCCTCGGCCATCAACGCGAGCACTTCGCGTTCCCGCGGCGTCAGCGGCGCAAGGCGGTCGTCGGAGCGCTGGCGCTCGATCAACCGCGCGACTACCTCGGGATCGAGCGCCGATCCGCCGGCGGCGACCCGGTCGAGCGCCTCGAGAAACTGGTCGACCGCGAGCACACGGTCCTTCAGCAGATAGCCGAAGTGGCCGGTCGCGACGAGCTCGACCGAGTGCCTGGTCTCGACGTGCTGGGACAGCAGGACGATGCCCAGCTCAGGATTCTGCATCCGCAGCCGCCGAGCTGCGCGGGCGCCGTCGTCGGTGTGGTCCGGTGGCATCCGGATATCGATAACCGCGAGGTCGGGCTCGGTCTGGGCGACCGTCGTCATCAGGCTGGGCGCGTCCTCGGCCAGACCGGCGATCTCGTGCCCGGCATCGGCCAGCAATCGCGCCAGCCCCTCCCGGAACAACGCCGAGTCCTCCCCGACCACTATCCGCATGGCAGCACCGCCTCGACCGTCGTACCTCGGCCAACTGGACTCTGCAGCCGCACTGACCCACCCACCGCCGCGACCCGGTCAAGCAGTCCGCTCAGACCCGACCCCGGCCGTGGCGTCGCTCCTCCACATCCGTCGTCCTCGATCCGGATCCGCACCTCGTCGCTCGACCGGTCCACCCGGACCACGATCGACGTGGCGTTCGCGTACTTGGCGGCGTTCGTCACCGCCTCGGCCGCAACGAAGTACGCCGTCGTGGACAGATCCTCCGGCAGGTCGGCCGGGATCTCGAGGCGAACGGGTATCGGCAGCGACTGCGTGATCCCGCTCAACGCCGCGTGCAGACCATCGTCCAGACTCGTCGGCCGCAGCCCATGCGCGATCTGCCGCAACTCTGCGACCGCTGTGGCCAGCTCCGCGACGCCCTGATCCAACAGCCCGTCCACATCGACCGATCCGTCGCCCAGATGCCGTTGGGCCAACCGCATCGCCATACCCAACGACACCAGCCGCTGTTGCGCACCGTCGTGCAGGTCACGTTCGAGCCGTCGCCGTTCGGCGTCACCCGCTTGCACCAGCCGCGCACGACTCGCCTCGACCTCACGCAACGCACCGGCCAACTCGGCCCGCAACCGCGTCACCTCGACCAGACTGGCCGCTCCGGCCGCAACAGCCTTCAGTACGGCGGGACTGGTCGACTCAGACGCCAGTACGCCGATCTGCGCGCCACCCAGCGTGACTGGGACCAACTGTGGCGAGCTGACCGGCCTCCCGGCGGCGTCGATGAAGCCGGATGCGCCAGGGACCAGGAGGCCAACTCTTAGCGCCGGATCGCGGAGTGCTGTGCGCAGTGCGGACTCCAGCTCCTCCGGCTGGGCCTGCTCGGTGTGGATCCGTTGTTGGAGGTCCTCGATCGCCGACAGCGCGGCACGCCGGGGTGGGTAGAGCCGACGGTCGACCGAACGCTGCAAACGCGAGCGCACCGGTGCCAGCAGGAGCGCACAGAGCGCAGTGGCGGCCGCAGCCGCGACAGCCGAGTCACGACCGAGCACGAGTCCCAGTGAGACCGCTGCGACACCGTAGGTGCCCAGGAGGATCACCAGGACGATGCCGTACGTGACGGTGTCGGCCAGCACGCGGTCGACGTCGTACAGGTCGTGGCGCAGCATCGCTACCGCGACGGACACCGGCAGACACACCAACGCCGCGATGCCGAACACGAGCGCGACGACACCGGTGTGCCCGGTGAGGAGGATCTCGCCACCGCAGACGAACGGATACAGCACTGCGGCCAAGCCGGCCAGCGACAGCCACTTCAGCTGAGCTCGGACCTTCGCAGTCCCGCGCCGGTAGCGCTTCACCGCGGAGACCGCCGCCGCGACCAATGCAACGAGCAGAGCACCGAAGGCAACCCCGCTGGCGATCTTGAGCGCCAACGGCATCGGTGCGTACGGCCTGGGCAGGTCCTGCAGCGGCGCGAGGAACGGCTCGGAGTTGAACGCGCCGAACACCTGCTGTACAACGCCGAGCAGCACCAGCGCGGGCGGAAGCACTCGCCACCGCGGACTGGCCAGCCGGCCGTCAGGGAAGTACAGGAGCAGCAGACCGACGGCGACGAACATCCACCAGCCGCTCTCCTCGAACCACGCAACCACCCGGCTATCCAGCGGCGGTCCGTCGGGATCGCTGACCACGGCGCTGAAGTACACGTCCCGCGAGGCCAGGAAGAGCGCACTGACGCCGACCCAGGTCAGCAGGGCGCCGACAGCGTTGCGGGGGACCCGCAGGCTGACCACGAGCCCGAGGACCGCAGTGGCCGCCGCGACTCCGCCGAGGCCGATGAAGTTCCGCAGCGTGTGCGGACCGGTCCGGTAGGCGATCAGCAGCCAGCCGCTCCCCGCGACCATCGCCAGGCCCAGCAGGGAGAGGCCGATCGCAACCCACCGCGGCCACCGCATGTGGTCAGAGTAAGGGCGCGGTACGCCGTACCGGGTCCGAGTCAGCACGGAGATCTGGGTCCGTGCCCGCTTCGATGTGCCGGCCGGGTGCTGAGCGGTTCTCTGAACTGTCAGCACTCACCAAGGGGGTTCAGATGTCCACCGAAACGTCCCGTCCGTCCGTCGTACCCGCTGCCGACCCCGTCACCCGGGGGCGGATCGGCATCGCCGCAGTCATCCTCGCGCTGTCCGCAGTCCTCGCACTGCCCGCGGGTCTCCTCTGGCCGGATCCGGCCGGCGGAGGCGAGACCTACGCGTACGGCGACATCCAGCCGCTGCGTGACCGCTGGTGGGGACTGCTCGTCTTCCTCAGTGCCAACCTCATCCTGAACGTCCTGGCCCAGGCACTCCTCACGACCTACCTCGTCCGGCGCCGCGGTGCGGCCTGGGCGACAGTCGGCGGAGTGGTGATGTGGGTCGGTACGGCGCTGTACGCGGTTGGTGTCGGTGGCTGGGCGGCGACGTACTACTTCGCGACCGCGCCAGGCGTCGACACAGCAGCCGGTACGTCGGTGATGGCGCAGGCGGCCGACGACATGATCCACCTGTTCGGCCCGATGATGATCGGATCGCTGCTCGTCGCCGTCGGCACCGTCGTCCAGGTGGTCGGTCTGTTCCGGTCGCGCGCCGTGCCGCGCTGGATCCCGGCGCTGTGGCTGGTGATCGTGCTGACCTTCGTGATCCCGGGCAACGGCTTGGCGGGGCTGATCACCGCCGTACCGATGACAGCAGCGTCACTCGGTACGGCGTACTACGCCTGGCGCCAGGCCCGGAACTAAGCGCGGCCCTCGAAGAGGCTGGTCACCGAGCCGTCCTCGAAGACCTCGCGGATGGCTCGGCTGATCAGCGGAGCGATCGACAGCTCGGTGAGCTTGTCGAAGCGGCGGTCCTCCGCGATCGGCAGCGTGTTGGTCACGATGACCTCGCTGGCCTGACAGTTCTTCAACCGGTCCACCGCTGGACCGGACAAAATGGCGTGGGTCGCGGCGATCACCACCCCGGCGGCGCCCTCGGCGTACAGGGCATCGGCGGCCTTGGTGATGGTGCCGCCGGTGTCGATCATGTCGTCGACCAGGATGCAGACGCGGCCCTTGACCTCACCGACGACCCGGTTCGCGACCGTCTCGTTCGGGCGGTCGATGTCGCGGGTCTTGTGGATGAAGGCCAGCGGGGAGTTGTTGAGCCGGGCCGACCACTGCTCGGCCACCTTGATCCGGCCGGCGTCCGGTGAGACCACGGCCAACTGCTGGTCGCCGTACTTCTCCCGGACGTAGTCGCTCAGGATCGGCAGGGCCATCAGGTGGTCGACCGGTCCGTCGAAGAAACCCTGGATCTGCGAGGTGTGCAGGTCGACGCAGATCAGCCGGTTCGCGCCGGCCGTCTTGAACAGGTCGGCCATCAGCCGGGCCGAGATCGGCTCGCGACCACGGTGCTTCTTGTCCTGCCGCGCGTACCCGTAGAACGGAAGCACGACCGTGATCCGCTTGGCCGACGCCCGCTTCAGCGCGTCGACCATGATCAGCTGCTCCATGATCCACTCGTTGATCGGCGAGGTGTGGCTCTGGATCACGAACGCGTCGCTGCCGCGGACCGACTCCTCGAACCGGACGTAGATCTCGCCGTTCGCGAAGTCGTAGGCCTGTGTCGGGACCAGGCCGGAGCCGAGCTGCTCGGCGACCTCCGTGGCCAGACCGGGATGGGCCCGGCCGGAGAACACCATCAAGTTCTTCTCGGTGGTTCGCTTCATCCCGCTCATGGCCCGTGCCTCCCGTTACGCCTTCTCGCCAGTGTCACCTACGGGCGCCGGATCCGCCTGCGCCTGTCCAGCTTTGGTCGCCTACGCGTCCTCGGCCGCCTGTGTTCCGGCTGCCCGTGCTTCAGCTGCCTGTGCTTCCTCGGCCGCCAGTGCGTCCTCGGCCGCCTTGGCCGTCTTGGTGCCGGCTCGCTTGCGCGCGACCCAGCCCTTGATGTTGCGCTGCCGGCCGCGCGCGACCGCGATCTCACCTGGCTCGACGTCCTCGGTCAACGCCGTACCGGCCGCCAGGTACGCGCCGTCGGCGACGACCCGCGGCGCGACGATCACGGAGTTGCTGCCGATGAACGAGTGCTTGCCGATGTGGGTCGGGTGCTTCGCGACGCCGTCGTAGTTGGCGAAGATCGTGCCGGCGCCGATGTTCGCGCCCTCACCGATCGTCGCGTCCCCGGCGTACGTCAGGTGCGGCACCTTCGCGCCGTCGCCGATGGTGGAGTTCTTCGTCTCGACGAACGTGCCGATCTTGCCCTTGACCCCGAGCTTGGTGCCGGGCCGGAGGTAGGCGAACGGGCCGACACTCGCGCCGTCGCCGATCTCCGAACTGGAGCCGTGCGTCCGGATGATCGTGGCGCCCGCGCCGATCTGTACGTCGGTCAACGTGGTGTCCGGGCCGATCGTCGTACCGGTCCCGACCGTGGTCGCGCCGTGCAGCTGCGTGTTCGGCAGCAGGGTCACGTCGCGGGCGATCTGGACGGTGTGGTCGATCCAGGTCGTGTTCGGGTCGACGATCGTGACGCCTTCGAGCATGTGCTTGACGAGCGTACGGCGATTCAGCTCCGCGCCGAGGGTGGCCAGCTGGATGCGATTGTTCACACCCTCGGTCTGCATCGCGTCCTCGATGACGTGCGCGCCGACCCGCTTGCCGTCGGCACGGGCGATCGCCACGACATCGGTCAGGTACAGCTCACCCTGCGCGTTGTCGGTGGTGATCCGGCTCAGGCCGTCGCGCAGCGTGGCCGCGTCGAACACGTAGATCCCGGCGTTGATCTCGTCGATCTGCCGCTGCTCCGGCGTCGCGTCCTTGTGCTCGACGATGCCGGCGACCGTGCCGTCCGGGCCCGGGATGATCCGCCCGTAGCCGGTCGGGTCCGGCACCCGCGCGGTCAGCACGGTGATCGCGTTGCCGACCTTGTCGTGGTCGGCGATCAGCTCGTGCAGCGTCTCCGCCTCGAGCAGCGGTACGTCGCCGGACGTCACGATCACGGATCCGTCGAAGGTGGCCGGTACGGCGGTCAGACCGGCGCGCACGGCGTCACCGGTGCCGAGCTGCTTGTCCTGGACGGCCGTCCTGACGTCGGGATCGAGGTCCTTCAGATGAGCCTCGACCAGTTCGCGGCCGTTGCCGACCACGACGACCAGGTGTTCGGGGGCGAGTGCCCGGGCGGTGACCACGGCGTGCCCGACGAGGCTGAGCCCGCCGATCTCGTGCAGCACCTTCGGGATCGCCGATTTCATCCGGGTTCCGAGCCCGGCGGCCATGATCACGACCGCCGCGGGGCGATGGGAAGTCACGCGGTCTTCTCCTCGAGTTCCCTGCGAGTTTGTAGAACAAGTATCGACCAGGGCACTCGAACCAGTGCCCGCGCAAGCTTACTTGCTCTCCGGACCGCTTCTCACCGCAGGCCCAGCTGGGTTCGTGACGTCCGGCACACCGCGCTGTCACGCTGAGCGCTCAGGGACACTAGTGTTTCCGGGTGGACTCCGCCTTCGCCCTGGCCGCGCTCGCCGGTCTCCTCGGCACCCTCACCGCCGGGATCATCCTCGTCCGGGCGGCCCGCCGCCTGTCCCGAGCCGCCACCAGCGCGCCGCTCGACCTCAGCGCCGCGCCATCGGTCTTTCCAGGCGAGAGCTACCGCCTGAAACGGCGCCCGACTCATCGCGTCGAGCCCGCCGAACCCGCCGTACCCGCCGACGAAGAAGCCTGGGGCGAATCCGAGAACTGGGGTGCGGCGCCCTGGGTCGTGCCCGGCGCCCCGGCCGGGCCGGCCGAGGAAGAGGATCTCGACGAGCAACCCGCCGTTCCACCCCCTTCCCCTCCGGCCGTCAGGCCCCCTGCACCTCGAGCCGTCGACTCCCCGACCGCCGATTCCCCTGTCGTCGACTCCCCCGTCGTCGATTCCCCTGTCGTCGAGGATCTTCTGTCGGCGCTCACTCCCGAGCAGCGCGCCATCGTCATCGCGTTCCGCCGCGAGCTGAACGCCGCCGGCCGCCAGGCCGACCGCAAAGCCCTCTACGCCAACCTCCTCTTCTTCGCCGCCGGCATCCTCGCCAGCATCCTCGTCACCCTCCTGGTCCACCCCCTCTAATTGTCGGCGCGACTTGGTACTCCTATCTCGTGTACATCCGCTACCAAAGCCCCCACCCAGACCACCGCGGCCGTCACATCGGCATCTTCGGCCTCGTCAACACCCTCAGCAAGCGAGGTCTCCTCACCCCCGCAGAGGAGGCCTTCCGCCGCAAGAACAACGACTGGTACGACGCGACCTACACCAACCCGTCCGACGTAGACCCCTCCGTCTACGCCGACAACCCCCTGGCCGCCGCCTGGTTCAAACCAACCGCCACCCACCTCTTCACCCCCATCCCCGGCTACCTGGCCATCCTCCATTCCCACCACACCCCCTGCACCCGCTACACCCTCCCCAACCCCGGCCAAATCCTCTACGAAGACCCCTTCCAAGTCGTCGTAATCCCCCACCCGCCAGAGCAATACTGAGCAGACCTCGTCGGCGAACAGGAGCTAGGGATGGGACTCACTCTCGGCGCGATTGTTTTGAATGTTCCGGATACCGGGGCTGCTGCGGTGTTTTGGCGGGAGGCGTTGGGGTTCGAGGCTCAGGCGGGGAATCCGGACTTCCTGCTGCCGGAGGCCGGGTTGGCGCCTACCCGGCTGCATCTCGACCGTGGTGATCGCACTCACCTGGATCTCTGGGTGGACGGCACCAGCATGGACGCCGAAGTCGAGCGCCTGATCGGTCTGGGCGCGCGCCGAGTCGAAGATTGGCCGTACCCCGAGAACGCCGACTTCGTCGTACTCCAAGCCCCCGACGGGACCATCTTCTGCATCATTGAGTGATACGGCGGCCGCCCGGGCACAACTTCGCCGACGAGTTCGACTTCGGCCTGACCCTCGTCCTCGACGCCCTCGAAACCCGCCTATCGGGTGTTGTCGATTCTGACCGGTAGTTCGCGTCATCGTGGTGACAGCGGACTACGAGTCGAGGATGGGGACTGATGACGCGGTTCTTGATTTTGATGGCCGAGGACGACCATTTCGCGCGGTGGGACGCGGCCGACGAAGCGACGCGCGAGCAGGTGTTCGCCGACTTCCGAGCGTTCACGGCCGCCGTTCGTGAGCGTGGGCACTTCCGCGGTGGTGAAGCGCTGACCCACCCGAAGAACGCCCGTACGCTGCGCCCCGACGGCGACGGCAGGCAAGTGACCGAAGGTCCGTACGCCGAAACCGTCGAACAACTCGGTGGCTTCTATCTCGTCGAACTGCCGGATCTGGAGACCGCCCTCGACGTCGCGTCACTCCTCCCCCGCGACTACGACGTCGAGGTCCGCGAGTGTCTCGATGTGGGAGTTCCGGACGAGTGACTGCGCTGGAGTCGGCTCTGCGCGACGAGTGGGGCCGCCTGCTGGCCCTGCTCGTCGCCCAGTTCCGCCGCCTGGATCTGGCCGAGGACGCACTGGCGGAGGCGTTCGAGTCCGCTGCACGCAACTGGCCGGCCCAAGGTGTCCCGGTCAATCCGCCCGCTTGGCTGCTGACCGCAGCCCGTCGCCGAGCACTCGACCGATTGCGTGCCGAGGCAGTCGCGGCACGATCCCTTCCACTGCTGACTGTCGAGGCCGGCCTCGCCGAGAACGCACGGCGCGTGCTCGTCGACGCGTCCGCACCGGGTGAGGCCGGCGTGGTCGACGAACGCCTCCGCCTGATCCTGTTGTGCGCACATCCGACGCTGCCGCCGCAGGCCGCGGCCGCGCTCACCCTGCGGCTCGTGCTCGGAGTGGCGACTGGCGACATCGCGCGCATCTTCCTGGTCCCGACGGCAACGATGGCCGCGCGCCTGACCCGGGCTCGCAAGCGATTGGCCGGCGCCTCGTTCGAGGTACCTACCGGGGCTGCTTTGCAGACTCGAGTTTCAGCGGTTGCAGACATCGCGTACCTCGCATTCACCGCCGCGTACGCACCGGGATCCGGCGAGGACGTCGTACGTACGACTGAAGCCGGCGAGGCGATCCGGTTGGTCGAAGTTCTGCGTAAGGTCGGCCCGCCACACCCTGAGGTCGACGCACTGCTCGCACTGATGATCCTGCAGCACGCCCGGCGGGATGCGCGCGTTCGCGACGGTCAACTCGTCCTCCTGCCCGACCAGGATCGGGCCCTCTGGCGTACGACGGAAATCGCCGAAGCACTCCGCCTCCTGACGCCACTGGCACGCCGCGCCCCATCCGCGCCGTACCTGCTGCAGGCACTCATCGCGGCGGAGCACTCCAACCCGGCCACCACCGACTGGCCGCGTATCGCCGGTTGGTACGAAGAGTTGGAGGCGATGACCGGATCGCCGGTGGTTCGCCTCAACCGCGCCGTCGCCGTCGCGGAGGCCGACGGCCCAGCCGCCGGGCTCGCCCTGCTCGAGGGCGTGGAACTGCCCGGGCACCGGGTGTTCGCCGTACGCGCGGAGCTCTTGGTGCGCGCCGGCCGGGCCGCGGAGGCATTGGCCGCGTACGACGCCGCACTCGCCGTATGCGAGAACGCGGCCGAACGAACGCATCTGACTCGTCGACGATCGACCACCTGTGAACCGTACTGATTCGCCTATTCAGTCAAGCTTTCTCACGACCGTCGAAAGGTGGGAAAGGTTGCCTGGAGCATCGTTGTTTTGTCGGCTAGTTTGACTCGTTGCCGGATTAGTGTGCGGCTGTTGAGCGGGGATCCGAAGATTCGAGTGGAGACTTTGGCATGCGACGTATCGGGCGAATTCGGCATGTGATCGGCCTGGGCGCGGCGGCGCTCGTGCTGTTGGGCACCTCCCTGGCGGCGCCGGCCGCGAACGCGATCATCGGCGGTGGGCCGACGGCGCCGCCGTCGTGGATGGTCGCGGTGACGAGCCCGGTGGACATCCTCAGGCCGTCGGTCCAGTTCTGCGGCGGCGTGCTGGTCGCGCCGGACAAGGTCGTCACCGCGGCGCACTGCGTCAGCCTGTTCCGCTTCATCCCTGGTGCGGTCAACGCGGTCTTCGGCCGCGCCAACCTGAAGGTGAAGGACGGGCAGTCGGTCAAGGTGAAGAAGATCTGGATCAACCCGAACTTCAAGGAAACGAAGTTCATGGACGACACCGTCGAGCACAACGACACCGCCGTACTGACCCTGAGCAGCGCAGTCGACCGGACTCCGCTGCCGCTGGTCGACCAGGGCGCGAGCTATCCGTCCGGCGACCCCGCGCAGGTGCTGGGCTGGGGCACGACCTCCGAGAGCGACTCGTCCAACACCCTCCTGCGCAGTACGACGGTGCCGTTGGTGGCCGACTCGACCTGCCAAACGGCGTACGGCAGCAGCTTCGAGGCCGCGACCATGGTCTGCGCCGGTACGACGACCGACGACACCTGCGAGTACGACAGCGGCGGCCCGCTGATCCTGAACGGTCGTCTGGCCGGCCTGACCTCGTGGGCGCAAGGATGCGCGCGCGAAGGATTCCCGGGCGTCTACACCCGGCTGTCCGCCTTCACTCTGCCGCTCTAGAGTTCCTGGATGAGCGATGGGACTTTGGTCGACGTCGGGGATGTCACGCTGTTCGTGCGCGAACTCGGGCAGCGGTCTGACAAGCCGTCGCTCGTGGTCATCCACGGCGGCCCCGACGTCGGCCACGGCTACCTCGTGCCTGGGTTCGAACCGCTGGCCCGGGATCACCACATCGTCCTGTTCGACTTCCGCGGCTGCGGGCGCAGCAGTCGCGGGTTGCCGGACGAGGCTCTCCAACCGGAGTACGTCGTACAGGACACACATCGCCTGATCGACCAACTCGGCCTCGGCGATGTGGATCTGCTCGGGTTCTCCACCGGTGGGCGCGCGGCGATCCAGTTCGTGGACAAGCATCCCGAGCAGGTACGGCGATTGGTCCTCGCCTCGACGTCGGCGTACAAGGGTGTGGAGAGCGAGCCGTTCCTCGCCGACTGGCCCGAGTACCAACACCGTCGCCAAGGTGAGAAGGCAGCCGGTGGGAAGCTGCGCAACTCGACGATCTTCATGTGGGACCTCAACAAGGCACCGGCCTACCTGCAACTCCTGGAGTCGCTGGGCAACGACCTAGGCGACTGGAGTCTGGAACGCGCCGTCAAAGGCCTGATGCACCCGTGGTTCACCGGCGATCCCGAGGCGATCCTGCGAGCCTTCGCCAAGCCCGTCCTCATCCTCCACGGCGAACAAGACATGGGTTTCCCCGTCCAACTGGCCTACCGCCTCCACGCCGCGGTCCCCACCAGCGAACTCGTCGTCATCCCCCAAACCGCCCACATGTGCCACTTCGAGAAACCCGAGGCCTGGTCGAACCACATCCGCGAATTCCTCCGCTAGTTGTGTGCGTGCTGTGCAGGCTTCAGGGTGTGGATGGTGTGCAGCCGGACAGGTAGTGCACCGGCGAGACGCCGTACGCGTCGCGGCTGTCACGGTCAGCTGCACTAGGTGGTAGAGCTATACGTCCTGTCCGCGCGTACGCGCAGACCGCTGTCTTGACGATCCCGAGCCGTCCGACCACGAAGGCAACCTGATGACCGACGTCAAAGCCGAGCTTTTGAAGGCATTACAGGCCAGCCGCTCGGTGCTGCTCGCCAAACTCGACGGCTTGTCCGACTACGACCAGCGCCGACCGGCAACAACCAGCGGTACGAACCTGCTCGGCCTGGTCAAACACCTGGCCGGCCTCGAATACGGCTACCTGGGCACCTCTTTCGGTCGCCCGCCGGCCGAACCACCGACGTGGTGGCGAGAGAACCCGTACGACGAGATCGACATGTGGGCCACCCCTGACGAGTCCGGCGAGTACATCGCCACCACCTACCGCCAAGCCTGCGCCCACGCCGACCAAACCATCGCCGCGCTGGACCTGGACTCTCCCGGCCACGTAGCCCACTGGTCCGAAGGTCACCAACAAACCACCCTCGGCGTCCTCCTCATCAGAATGGTCGCCGAGACCGCCCAGCACGCGGGCCACGCCGACATCCTCCGGGAACAACTCGACGGCCGAACCACGACACCCGCCGACAACAACAGCGCCGAAGTCCAAGCAGCAGCCGACCACTTCCGCTAATCCTGCGCTCATGCTGCGTGATAGATAGATCCGCATGGATGCCACGGTGCGGACGCTCGGCTGGGTGCAAGCTCTGTGGTTCGTCGTACTCGCCGTTGTCGGACTCCGCCGCGCCGTACGGTTTCGCGCGCTGGTGACGCACGGCATCGGCCTGCTGGTCTCACTCGTCGTCACGACCACTGCCACGCCACCCGAGAAGGCCGTGCCCATCGGCGTCATGATCGGGACCGGCATCGCGATCGGCCTGTCACTCGCCACCCGCCACGGAGTCACGTTCACCTGGCAGCCCGACACCGAGTACTGGCCCGACGACAAACGCCCGCCACGACCCGAAAACCTTCTCCTCGCCCTAGCAGCCCTCTACTTCATCGCCGCCGCAGTCGTAGCCGCAACCCGATGACCTATGTGTCGTACCCGAGCCCGTCCCACGGTGCGTAGTACGCGATGAAGTCCCCCGGCTCGATATTGATCGCGTAGTCGCCGTCGAACGGCTTGATTACCCAGCCGAACGTCACGCCGTCGACCTTCCGGGTGAACGGCTCGACCTCGATCGGCTCGAGCACGTACTTGCCAAGCTCTGCCAACCGCGCTGCGACAAGGTCGTCCGCACCTGCCGAGCTGGCCTGCCCAGGCGGAAGTCCCGCGGGCCGAGCAACCTCGTCGACCCGCACCTCATCGAACGTCCCGTCGGCCTTCCACAAGAACACCGCGACGTACGCCGACCCCGCGCCGAACAGCTCGTCACTCAGAAAGAACCTGCGCCCGTCGGCGGCGGTACCGGCGTACGGCACGTGATAGTCATCAGGAACAATCCTGAACCGCTTTGGCACCTGACTCACTGCGTGAACCTCTCCACCCCGCTCCGAAACACACCCAGCCAGTACGACGAAAGCCGCAACCAACGCGAACCCGCGCCCCACCAATTCACACCGCACAACCTACGTCCGCGAGGAGGGCAATGCGACATATCTACCTCGTCACACACCCCGAGGCGCAGCATCACGTTGAGGGTGTGGTCGGAGGCTGGCACGACTCAGAGCTGACGACCCGCGGCCACCTCCAGGCCGAACGCATCGCAGACGCCCTCGTCACCAAGATCGGCGCCGAGCCGGTCGAGGTCTACTCCTCCGACCTCCGCCGAGCCAGCCAAACGGCAGACCGCATCGCGCGCAGGTTCTCCGTCGACGTTCACACCGATGCACGGCTTCGCGAGAGGACGAACGGCGAGGCCGACGGGCGTCTCCAGTCCTGGCTGGCCGAGCGACGCGTCCCACTTCCGCAGTACGGCGACCGCCTCAGCCACCACGACGGCCCAGCCGGCGCCGAGACCCGACGCCAACTGGTCGAGCGCCTCTACCCCGCCCTAGCCGCCATCCTCGGTAGCCCAGTAGAAACCCAGATCATCGTCTCCCACGGCTCCGCCTCGAGCTACCTGATCACCGCCTGGATCGGCATGCCGATGCTGTCAACAGACCGAGCCTTCTTCCCCCTGACCCCAGGCAGCATCACCACCCTGGTCAGCAACGACACCCACCACAGCCACCAGGTAACCGCCCTCAACGAAACCACCCACCTACAAGACCTCTGAACGACCAACCCACCTCCGCACACGAGACCCGCCCACCCCCAACACCCCGCGCAACTCAAGCACGTCGCGCCGGCGCCTCCCGCGCCGGATCGGTCACGACGATCACCTGCGCGCCGGTGAGTCGCTCGACGTGCCGCGTAATGGTGGTAGGTGCTCCAAGCACCGCCAGGTGAAGCAAGCTCGGAACGAGGATCGCTCGTGGGCGCTGCAGTAGGGCCGCGTGGATCAGGGCCTCGAAAGAGGCGGGACAGGACTGCACCTCTTCGACGTAAACCGCCCCGAGGGCAAAGCCGGCGACCCGTGCAAAGTAGCCCAGACGTTCCTTGGTGCAGGACACCTCCGACTCGCACATGAGCAGGTGCCGGCGCGCGTACGCGAGTGCCAGCGGAAGCCCAGGCGCCCTCATCTCGCCAACGTCCGAATCTGCCGTCAAGTCGCGCAAACCAGCGCAAGATAAGTCGGCGGAGATGTCCACGCACTACCGCCCCCGGAGCCCCTGAATCGAATCCCACAGGTTCAGGGATGCCAGGAGACCAATTGCAAGTAGGAGAACAAATATCAGCGTATTCATGTGACGACCGTAAAAGTCGCAACCAGTGGCTTTCCACAAAGTTGCTGGATGTTGCTAAATCTCGTCAAGAACGCTGACGATCAAGCTTCTTGCCTCGCGCCCGTAGACCGCCGGTTTGCGCAGCGTCTCGAACATCCTCGCGTGCAGCCCGACCTCCTGTGGCTGGCTGACCTCGATGCTCGCAGTCGGGGTTTCCAGTTTGACCAGGCTGTCGTCGAAGATCCAGAAGCCGGCTGTGCCGATCACTTCGCGGTCGACCGTCCGGGGGACGATCCCGAGCGAGATGTTGGGCATGGTCATTGCGGTCAGGAGGCGGTCGAGCTGGCCGGCCATCGTCGCCGATCCGCCGAAGCGCGTGTGCAGCGCGGCCTCCTCCAGTACGACGGAGAACGTCTTCGTCGCCTGATACAGCACGGTCTGTCGTTGCATCCGGGCGACGACCGACTCGTCAAGATCGTCGTCGATCTCCAGGAACCGAAACCAGAACTCCAGCATCGCTTGGGCGTAGTCCGCAGTCTGGAAGATTCCAGGGATTGCGTTGTGCTCGTAGATCCGGAACTGACTAGTGCGTTCGTACAGCGGGATCGCTGACAGCTGGAGCTGCTTCATGCCCGACCGCGTTCGCTGCCGAAACTCCATGTACATCGACTGAATCGACCGAGCCAGAGCGATCAGGTCGGCTACCTGGTCCTCGGCGGCACAGGCGGCACACCACATCCGGATGTCGAGATCGGACGGCGCTTGCACGCCGTTCTCGATCTTGCTCACCCGCGTGAAATGCCAGCCGGTCGCCGCGGCGAGCGCGCGACCGGTCAGGCCAACGTCCTTGCGCAGCATCCGAAGCCGGAGACCAAGAGCCTCCTGCGCCTTCCTTGCTGCGCTATTCGGGCTTGTACTCACGGTGCGGAATGGCCAACTCCCACACAGCCTCGAACGCGGTGCGACACAGCTCGATGTCTCCCGGCTCGGTCGATGTCTCAAGTGAGGTGTTGAGACCGGACCCCGCATAGTGCAAGAAGATCACCAGCTCATCATCGATGACGTAGCAGTCGTTGCCCGGAAAGGCGATCGACGACACCAGTCGCCGCGGCACCCACCGGATATCCTCGCCGGCCTCGACCATCGGCTCGATGACGCCGGCCGCCCACCGCTGGTACTGACTCAGCGGCTCGGACACCACCTTGGCCCGCCGCACGCTGTGCCCGGCACTCACATGCTGCCGAACCGTGGCGCACCACGGCTGCAACCACTCGAGGTCGTCGACCTCGCCGGCCTCCCATCGCGCGATGTGCGGGATCTCCGTTGCCGTCCCGTAGGAGTCCCGGGTCTCAAGATGCACAACGCTCCGCTGCGCGGACGCCACGATCCCCTGGAACTGTTCGTACGTAAGCTCCGGCACGATCCTCCTACTTGAAGAACGGGATCATGCGGTCCGGAATCTCGACCACCGTCTCACCCTCAGGAACATTCAGCTGCGCGAGCGCTTCCGCGTCGTTGACCACCCATCCCTGAACGACCCAGCTGCCGCGGTCGGTCTTGTAGAGCGTCGGAGAATTATCCGGTACAGATTCCGGATCGCCGGCGATCAAAATAAGGCGCATGATATTTCCCCTGCCTATACCGTTGCGAATGATTGCCGTCACCAAGTTTGAGGTTCCCATCAGTACCCGTCAACAGATGTTGCGAGAAGTTGCGACCCGCAAGCGGTGTCGATCAACTGACGGACCGCCGCCGTCGAGCCGTCCGAATTACCTCCGTGAGTTCGTGATTCGCTCGACGACGGCTTCGGCGGCGGTAGCTGGCAGGCCCGCGATTGCGCGGCACTCCGCGCGGTAGCACGGCGGCTCGCGCGCGGCAGCGCGCAGGGTCGGGCGATAGCCCAGTTCGCGCGGTAGCGCTAGGAGCGAGCGCGTGGTAGCACGCACCGTTTTCGGGTGGGCGGGCGCGGCGCGTGGCACGGCGACGGAGGATCTGGGCGTAGCACCGCGGGGGGAAGGAAACCCACACCCACTGCGGGAAAGGATCTGTCGGTACGTCGTTCTAGCTCCCCCGCCAGGTTTCGATCCTGGTCTTCGAGATTCAAAGTCTCGCGGGCTGCCGATTACCCCACGGGGGATCGTGGTTGCCGGGACAGTTTGCCATGAGTGGGGTCGGTTACACGCCTGAGGGGTTCCTTACCTACGCCTCCGTAGGTTACGGTTGCGTAGGTAAGGAGCCCCCGAGTCGAGGGAAAGACGCCATGACCCCACCCGCCGTTGCCACGCCGGAAGCGCCGGAAGCACCCGTGCGCGCCGCACAGGCCGACGAGTTCGACGTCGATACCGGGACGCTCGGAGGTGAGCAGAAGCGCCCGTGGGAGCAGGTTGCGCTGGCGCTGTTCATCGGGATCCCGTTCCTGGCCGTGCTCGCCGCCGTACCGGTCGCTTGGGGTGGTTTCCTCGGCTGGCACGACGTCGTGATCGCGCTGGTGTTCTACACGGTCGCCGGTCACGGCATCTCGATCGGGTTCCACCGACTGTTCACGCACAAGTCGTTCAAGCCGAACCGCCCGATGAAGTACGCGCTGGCCATCGCCGGCTCGCTCGCGATCGAGGGTCCGGTGGTCCGCTGGGTCGCCGATCACCGCAAGCATCACAAGTTCTCCGACCGCGACGGCGACCCGCACAGCCCGTGGAAGTACGGGAACACGATGGGCGCGCTGACCAAGGGTTTCTTCCACGCCCACGTGGGCTGGTTGTTCGACACCGAGCAGACACCGCAGCGGCAGTACGCGCCGGATCTGCTGAAGGACAAGGACATCGTGAAGGTGTCGCGGCTGTTCCCGCTGTTGGTCACGATCTCGCTGCTGCTGCCGGCGGTCATCGGCGGGTTGTGGTCGATGTCGTGGATGGGTGCGCTGACCGCGTTCTTCTGGGCCAGCCTGGTCCGGATCGCGCTGCTGCACCACGTCACCTGGTCGATCAACTCGATCTGCCACACGATCGGCGACCGGCCGTTCAAGAGCCGGGACAAGTCCGGGAACGTGTGGTGGCTGGCGATCCTGAGCCAGGGCGAGTCGTGGCACAACCTGCACCACTCGGACCCGACGTGCGCGCGGCACGGCGTGCTCAAGGGACAGCTCGACACGTCGGCGCGCTGCATCTGGTTCGCGGAGAAGATGGGGTGGGTCAGCGACGTCCGCTGGCCGGTCAAGGAGCGCCTGGAGGCCCGCCGGGTCGACGCGGCGGCCCGCACATTGAAGGCGGCCTGAGCGTAAATCACCCACCGGCATCGCCCGAAGTGCGGCATGATGCTGACGTGATCTCGACGTGACGGAACCCAAACCGCGGCGGTCCGGCCGAGTCCGGATGACCAGTGCCGAACGTCGCGAGCAGCTCATCACCATTGCCCGTGGCCTCTTCGCGCAGAAGGGGTACGAGGCGACCTCGGTGGAGGAGATCGCGAATCGTGCCGAAGTCTCCAAGCCGGTCGTCTACGAACACTTCGGTGGCAAGGAAGGCCTGTACGCCGTAGTCGTGGACCGCGAGGTCCGTTCGTTGCTCGACGGCGTCACCCACTCGCTGACGGCCGGGCGTGCGCACGAGCTGGTCGAGCAGGCGGCGCTCGCGTTGCTGGACTACATCGAGAACAACGCCGACGGCTTCCGGATCCTGGTCCGCGACTCGCCGGTCGGGTCGTCCACCGGCTCGTTCATCTCGATCCTGAGCGATGTCGGCACCCGGGTCGAACACATCCTGGCCGAGGAGTTCAAGCGCCGCGGCCTGGATCCGAAGCACGCGCCGATGTACGCCCAGATGCTGGTCGGCATGGTCGCGCTCACCGGCCAGTGGTGGCTGGACGCCCGCAAACCACGCAAGCAGGACGTCGCCGCCCACCTCGTCAACCTCGCCTGGAACGGCCTCTCCGGCCTCGAACCCAAGCCCGTCCTCTCCACCCGCCCCCACAAATGAGCTTCTCCGCCCGGCCGGACAAGTAGCCCTCTCCCCGCCCCCACGCAACTCGAGCGCCTATCCCCAATTCGCGCTCGAGGCCATATCCCCAATTTGCCTGGTCAACCCACCAAATCGGGGGTTAATCACCCACGTTCCGGGTCATAATCCCCCGATTTGATGGGTTGACAAACCAAGTTGGTGGGTCAGCCAGCCAAATGGGCGAGGGAGGGGCGGGGTTCCGACTGGGGGACGACGTGGGGGCGGGGGGGACCTCGGTTGTACGGCGACATCCGACTGGGGGACGACGTGGGGGCGGGGGGATCGCCGTACCCTGGCCCGCATGACGGGGTTTCTGTCCGCGCGTCCGGTGCCGACCCGCAGCAAGGTATTCGATCTGCTGCTCGCCGGTGGCCTGACCATGTTCTGTGGTCTCCTGTCACTGGCCCAGAACAGCCTCAGCGGCATCCTCGCGTTCGGCCTGCTCGTCCCGCTGATCTGGCGCCGCTCCTACCCCGAGCTCGTCTTCTTCGCGGTTTCGTCCGTCGCGGTCGCGCAGTGGCTGGCCGGAGTGCCACTGATGGCCGGCGAGGTCGGTCTGCTGGTCGCCCTCTACGCAATCTCCGTGTACGGCGACGTCCGGTTCAGCCGGATCGCCCTCGGCATCGGCGGTCTCGGTGTCCTGATGGCGGCCTCGCGCTACTCCAACAGCAACAACTGGCGCCAGCAGGTCTCGATGATGGTTGCCCTCGGCGCCCTTGTCTTCGGCGTCTGGGCCTTGGGCGAACGACGACGCACCCGCGCACTGTACGTCGCGCAACTCGAGGAGCGCGCGGTCCAGGCCGAGCGTGACCGCGACCGCGAGGCGAAACTGGCCGTGAGCAACGAACGGACCCGGATCGCCCGCGAGATCCACGACGTGGTCGCGCACGGTCTGTCGATCATGATCGTCCAGGCCGACGGCGGTCTGTACGCCGCGGACCAGTCCCCCGAGCAGGCGAAGAAGGCGCTCGCGACCATCGGCGACACCGGACGCGCCAGCCTGACCGAGATGCGCAAGATGCTCGGCCTGCTGAAACAAGACGAACAGCCCGAGCTCGATCCCAACCAACCGCGTCCACAACCCGGGGTTTCCAGCCTGCCCGAGCTGATCGACAACGTCCGCGCGGCCGGGCTGACCGTCGAGTACGACGTGACCGGCCGGCCGCGTGATCTGCCCGCGCTGCTCGGGCTCACGGCGTACCGGATCGTTCAGGAAGGTCTGACCAACACGCTGAAACACGCCGGGCCGGGAGCGCGTACCTCCGTCACGCTGGACTTCGGCCGCGAGATGCTGACCGTGGTGGTCACCGACGACGGTCGCGGCGGCGGGGTCGCGCCGAACTCGGATCCGGGTCACGGCCTGGTCGGGATGCGGCAGCGCGCGTCCATCTCCGGCGGTACGGTGAACGCCGGACCGAAAGCGGGCGGCGGTTACGAGGTGATCGCCAGGCTCCCGTACAACTTGCCCGACGGAGGACAGCGGTGAACGAAGACGTGATCAGGGTCTTTCTGGTGGACGACCAGGAGCTGGTCCGGGCCGGGTTCACGATGCTGGTGGATTCGCAGGCCGACATGCGCGTGGTCGGTCAGGCCGGTGACGGCGGTGAGGCGATCGAGAAGATCCAGGTCACCGCGTCCGACGTTGTGTTGATGGACGTCCGGATGCCCCGCCTGGACGGCGTCGAGGCCACCCGCCGACTCCAATCGTTGCCGCAGGCCCCGAAGGTGATCGTGCTGACGACGTTCGACCTGGACGAGTACGCGTTCGCCGCGATCAAGGCCGGCGCGGCCGGCTTCCTGCTCAAGAACACCCCACCGGCCGACCTGCTGTCCGCGATCCGCCAGGTGCATTCCGGCGACGCCGTGATCTCTCCTAGTACGACGAAGCGCCTGCTCGAGCACTTCGCCGGCGCCCTCCCGGACACCGATACCGACCGCCCCGACCTCAAGGACCTGACCGCCCGTGAGCGCGAGGTCCTGGTCGAGGTCGCCCGTGGTTTGTCGAACACCGAGATCGCGAAGCTCTTCACGTTGTCCGAGGCAACGGTCAAGACCCACATCGGCCGGATCCTGGCCAAGACCGGCCTCCGCGACCGCGTCGCCCTCGTCGTCCTCGGGTACGAAACAGGTCTGGTACGACCGACCAAGTAATACCCAGGGACTACGCGCACTCCCCACCCTGGTCCGACGTAACCGAGGCCGCGGATCACTAACTTCTTGATCACCATCAGGTTGATTCAAGGAGAGACATGAGCTTGCAGACCGGACAGCTTGCGGCCGGGCGTTTGCCGCAGGACGGGTTGCCGCGGACCGCGATCCGGGCGCACGAGCTGCGCAAGGTGTACGGACAGGGTGACACCGCGGTGGCCGCGCTCGACGGGGTCTCGGTGGACTTCGGCGCCGGCCAGTTCACCGCGATCATGGGACCGTCCGGGTCGGGCAAGTCGACGCTGATGCACTGCCTGGCCGGGCTCGACACCCCGACCGACGGTCAGGTGGTGCTCGGCGAGACCGAGCTGACCAGGCTGCCCGACAGCGAGCTGACCAAGATCCGCCGCGATCGCATCGGCTTCGTGTTCCAGTCGTTCAACCTGCTCCCGATGCTGTCCGCGAAGGACAACATCCTGCTGCCGCTCGAGCTCGGCAACCGCAAGCCCGACCAGGAGTGGCTGTCGACGCTGATCGACGTACTCGGGCTGCGGGACCGGCTCACGCACCGTCCGTCGGAGCTGTCCGGCGGTCAGCAGCAGCGGGTCGCGGTCGCGCGAGCGCTGGTCGGACGGCCGGAGGTCGTCTTCGCCGACGAGCCGACCGGCAACCTGGACTCGCGGTCCGGGGCCGAGGTGCTCGGATTCCTGCGCCGGTCGGTCCGCGAGTTCGGGCAGACGGTGGTGATGGTGACCCACGACCCGCTGGCTGCGTCGTACGCCGATCGTGTGGTGATGCTTGCCGACGGCAAGCTCGCCGGCGAACTGCGCGAGCCGACCCCGGAGACCGTCCTCGACGCGCTGCGGCAGCTGGGGGCCTGAGGTGCGTCACTCCATCCTGTCCTCGCTGCGCACCCATGTGGGCCGCTTGGTCGCCGCATGCCTGGCGATCGTCCTCGGCGTCGGCTTCGGCACCCTGGCGTTGACCGCGCACGCCTCCGCGTCGCACGGCATCGACGAGACGATCGGCGCCCAGTACGCCGGTGTCGACGCGCTGGTGTTCCCGGAGAACGGCGAGATCACGCCGGCCGCGGTCGACGCGGTCAAGAAGCTCCCGCAGGCCGCGTCCGTGGTGACGACGGCCACGGCGTACATGCAGGTCTCGTTCCCCGGTCTGGTCCGCCCGGCCTCGTTCCCGATCGACGCGATCTACGACACCACCCACATCGCCGGTCCGGGCACCTCGTCCGGACGGTTGCCCACCGCAACGACCGAGATCGCGATCCCGGCCAAGCTCGCGGCCAAGCACCAGCTCACGGTCGGTCAGAAGATCAAGGTCACGTCGTACGACAACAAGTCCTGGGACCTGACCGTCACCGGGCTGCTGGACGACTCGGAGGCCGTCGGGCCGTCGGCCGCGGTCGCCACCGCGGACGCGGTCAAGATCTTCGAACCCAACAGCTCCATCCGGACGATCGCGGTTGCGGCCAAGCCCGGTGTCGACCAGCAGGCGCTCGTCACGTCCGTCCAGAACGTCGTCCCGAAGGACCTGACGGTCTACACCGGCGCCGCCTGGATCGATCACGAGGTAAAGAGCTTCACCCACGGCATCGACGTCCTCGGCGGGGTCTTCGGCATGTTCGCCGTGATCGCGCTCTTCGTTGCCTGCTTGGTGATCGGCAACACCTTCACGATCGTGATCGCCCAGCGGACCCGCGAGATGGCGTTGCTGCGCTGCGTCGGTGCGTCCCGCCGGCAGGTGTTCTCCTCGGTACTCGCCGAGGCCAGTGTCGTCGGCCTGATTGCGTCCGCGATCGGCGTCGTCTTCGGCGTCGCGCTGTCCGCGCTGGCACTGGCCCTGACCCACGAGTTCGACTGGGGTATCCCGCCGATCCCGCTGCACCTCGACGTGTGGTCGGTGTTGCTGCCACTGCTGCTCGGGACCGTGGCCACGATCGCGGCTGCCGTCGTACCCGCTCGCAGGGCGACCAAGGTCGCGCCGCTGGCCGCACTCCGCCCGGAATCCGCTCCGGCGGCCGCGTCCAAGCGCGGTGTGGTTCGGCTGGTCTTCGGCTTCCTGCTGCTCGCCGGTGGCGCGCTGCTGCTGGCGGCCGCGGCGTCGAGCCACCAGGTGTTGATCGGGGTCGCAGGCGGTGTCGTGTCGTTCCTCGGCGTACTGGCGATCGGCTCGCTGCTGGTGCCCGCGTTGATCCGGCTGCTCGGCGCATTGCCGGCCCGCAGCGGTGGCGTCCCGGCGCGGATCGCCGTCGCGAACGCGGTCCGCAACCCTCGTCGTACGGCGGCAACCACGTCAGCCCTCCTCATCGGGGTGACGCTGATCAGCCTGACCTGCGTGGGGATCGCGTCAGTGCGCAAGACGTTCGACGTGTCGATGGACGGGCAGTACCCGGTCGACCTGATGGTGAACGCGTACAACGAGAAGATGCCGTCGGGCGCCGATGCGCAACTGCGCCAGATCAAAGGCATCACGCAGGTCGTCCCGGTGACGAAGGTGACCGTGAAGACCGGCGGTCAGGAGCTGCCGGTCACCGGCATCGACCAGGCGAAAGCCGGTTCGGTGATCCACAACCCGGAGCTCGCGAACCAGCTCGAGCCCGGTACGGCGTTGGTCGACCTCCACACGATGGGCATGCTCAACCTGACGGACGGCGCCCCGATCACGATCGTGTCCGGCCGGCACAAGCTGACCGTCACGGCCCACAAAGCGGCCGGGCTCGATCCGATCCTGGTCACGTCCACCGATCTGCAGAAGCTGTCGCCGGACGCCGCGGTCACCGGGTACTGGCTGGCCTCGGATCCGAAGGCGGACGGTTTGGCAGTGATCGACAGCGTCGAGCAGTCGATCCCCTCGGTCAAAGACCTCTCCGTCTCCGGCGGCCTGGCCGAAAGGTCCAGCTACACGAAGGTCTTCGACGTACTGCTGATCGTCGGCATCGGCCTGCTCGGGGTCTCGGTCCTGATCGCTCTGGTCGGCGTCGGCAACACGCTCAGCTTGTCGGTGCTCGAACGCACACGCGAGAACGCACTCCTCCGGGCGATGGGCCTCACCCGGCGGCAGCTCCGCGGCATGCTCGCGATCGAATCGTTGCTGATGGCACTGGTCGCCGCCGGACTGGGGATCGTCCTCGGCCTGATCTACGGCTGGACCGGCACGAGCGCGCTGATGGGCGGCCAAACGGCCAACGGCGGCGTCGAGTACGCCGTACCCGGCACGCTCCTGATCGCGATCGCGGCAGTCGCCACGGTCGCAGGCCTCCTCGCGTCGGTCCTTCCGGCCCGCAGAGCCGCCAAGGTCGCCCCCGCAGGCGCCCTGGCGACGGAGTAGTCCGACAGGTTCGCCCGACTTGAGGGGGTTGGGCGTCAGACGAACTCCACGCGGTTCCCGTGGCCGTCGGCGGTGTGAAAGCGCCGGCGGCCCGGGATCGTTTCGTTGTCCCAGGTCACGGGGAATCCGAGGCCTTCGAGCTTGGCGGCCAGCGAGTCCAGATCGTCGGCGACCAGCGCCGGATGGGCCTTCTTCGCCGGCCGGAAGTCCGGCTCGACGCCGACGTGGATCTCGGCCGCACCACTCTTGAACCAGCACCCGCCGCGAGCTTTCAGCAGCTCCGGCTTCTCGACCTCCGTCATCCCGATCGCGTCCCGGTAGAAGGCGCGCGCCACCTCCTCGCCGCCCGGTGGGCAGGACACCTGCACATGATCGAGTCGCATGATCATCCCTTCTTCTGGGCTACCGCGAAGATCCGGCGGAACGGCAACAACGTCCCGTACTCGCGCTGCGGATACGCCTGCGCCAACCGATCGCCGTACTCCGCCTCGAACCGCACCCGCACGTCATCCGGCAACGACTGCAACACCGGTCGCGCCCCGGTCCCCTTGACCCATTCCAGTACGGCGTTCTCGCCCTGCAGCACATGGAAGTACGTCGTCTCCCACGCATCAACCACGCAGCCCTCGGCACTGAGCGCACCCACGTACTCACCGGGTCCGGGCACGTCGGGTCGCAGCGACGCATCCTTCGCATACTCCGCGTACGGCGCGGACTCGGCCAACTCGCGCAGGATCGCGTGCGACGGCGCATTGCCGTTGCCCGGGATCTGGATCGCCAACCATCCACCCGGACGCAGCGCCCGGACGAAGCCGGGCAGCAGTTCGAGCTGCTCCGGGACCCACTGCAGGGTCGCGTTGGTCACGATCACGTCCACCGAACCCGGCTCGGCCGACCACTCCCGGACGTCGCCGAGCTCGAAGCTCAACCGATCGTCGGCGTACTGCTCGGCCGCCGCGAGCATCTGCGGCGAGTTGTCGACGCCGACGATGGTCGCCTCCGGCCAGACCTCGCGCAGGGTCGCGGTCAAGGCGCCGGGACCGCAGCCGAGGTCGACGACCGTACGAACGTCGTCGGCCCGGACCCGGCCGACCAGGTCGGCGAACGGGCGGCCGCGTTCGTCGGCGTACGTGCCGTACTGCTCCGGACTCCACACCGGTGACGTGCGCATGCTGCCTACCTCTCCGACCGATTTATCTTGATGTCGAGATACATCTCACCGCATCAGTTGTCTTGATGTCAAGAGTCTTGATGGCGTAGCCTCGGGGCATGGATGACGAGGTCGACCGGCTGATCCAGGCCTGGCAACGGGAGCGCCCCGACCTCGACGTGGCGCCGATGGAGGTGCTGTCCCGGGTGAGCCGGCTGGCGCGGCACCTGGATCGCGCCCGCAGCCAGGCGTTCGAGACCCACGGGCTGGAGTCCTGGGAGTTCGACGTACTCGCGGCGCTGCGCCGGGCCGGAGCGCCGTACCAACTCTCCCCCGGCAAGCTGCTGAAGGAAACCCTCGTCACCTCCGGCACGATGACGAACCGGGTCGACCGGCTGACCGCACGCGGCCTGGTCGAGCGCCTGCCGGACCCGGACGATCGCCGGGGCGTGATCGTCCAGTTGACCCCGGCCGGTCGCGATGGCGTCGACGCGGCGATGGCCGACCTCCTCGCGCACGAGCGGGCGCTGCTGGGCACGATCAGCGAGCGCGACCAGGCGAAGATCGCCGCGGTCCTGCGTGAACTGGTCCGACCGTTCGACCTGGAAAAACACTGAACCATTCGCGCTGCGGATCGTCCGGACAAACCGGCTGATCGGGACCTGTGCAAACGGTCGCCGGAATTGTGTCGGAATAATCCGAAAAGACGCCCCGTCACTTCGGCCCCGTTTCGATCGTTGCTAGTTGCAACGAGATCGAGAGGCTGCTGTAGCCGACGACTATCGACACTGAGTGAAGCCCACCACTAGGGTCATCACTGTCGGTGGTTGACCGACTACAAAACGTAGAGATCACGGTGACTTCGGCGGCAAGAGGTGGTCCGCCGAAAGCGACCGCGCGGTGTCCGGGGCTCGGGGCTCGAACAACGCCGGTCGGCACGGGGCCCGCTCACCCAGGTAGTCGCGGCGTGTCCCTCCGACGAACAGGGGATCGGAGGGACCGCCGCGTCTCAGTTCGCCTGCGGCCGCGGAAGTCCTTCTATTCGGCGCGTTCCGCCGCTTCGAACCAGGCGGTCTCGAGCTCGCCGCGTTCCTCGGCGAGCTTGCGCAGCTCGGTGTCGAGCTCGGCCAGCCGCTCGTAGTCGCTCGCGCTGGCAGCCAGCTGGTCGTGCAGTTTCGCCTCGGCCTGCGTCAGCTTGCTGAGCTGGCGCTCGATCCGGTTCAGCTCTTTCTTCGCAGCCCGGACCGCTGCCGCGTCAACGATCTGCTCGCCCGCTTCGGCGGTATTTCCGCCCGTCGCCAAATCGCTGGACACAATGGGATCCGGTGTCAACGCATTCGACGGCGCACGTCGCGGAATTCCGGTCTCGAGTTCCTCGAGATACTGTTCGACGCCGCGCGGGAGATGACGGACCTTCCCGTCGCCCATGATCGTATACACCATGTCGCTGACGCGTTCGAGGAAGTAGCGGTCGTGGGTGACGGTGACGACGACGCCCGGCCAGCTGTCCAGGAAGTCCTCGAGCACGGTCAGCGTCTCGACGTCCAGATCGTTGGTCGGCTCGTCGAGAATCAGCACGTTCGGCTCGTCCAGCAGGATCCGCAGCAACTGCAGCCGGCGCCGCTCACCACCGGACAGATCCGAGATCCGCGTCGTCAGCTTGTCGCCGGTGAAGCCGAACCGTTCGAGCAGCTGTGACGACGTGAGCTCACCACCGTTTCCGGCGAGCGCCGCCGTACGGCGAATGGCGGTGATGTGCGCCAGGACTGTCGTCGTACCGTCGATCTCCTCGAGGGTCTGGGACAGGTTGGCGATCCGGACGGTCTTGCCCTGCTTGACCACGCCGCTGTCGGGGGCGAGCTTCCCGGTCAGGACGCTGAGGAACGTGGTCTTGCCGGCGCCGTTCGGGCCGAGCAGCCCGATCCGGTCGGCCGGGCCGAGCCGGAAGGTGACGTGGTCGAGCATCTTCCGCTGCCCGAAGCTGAGGCTGACGTCCTCGACGTCGAACACGTCCTTGCCCAGGCGCGCGGTCGCGAGCTGGGACAGCGCGAGCTTGTCGCGCGGCGGCGGCTCGTTCGCGATCAGCGCGTTGGCGGCCTCGATCCGGAACTTCGGCTTCGACGTACGCGCCGGTGCACCGCGACGCAACCAGGCGAGCTCCTTGCTCAGCAGGTTCTGCCGCTTCTCCTCGCTGACCTGGGCGCTCCGGGCCCGCTCGGCCTTCGCGAGCACGTAGGCCGCGTAGCCGCCGTCGTACGACGTGATCTTGCCGCCCTGCACTTCCCACGTGTTGGTGCAGACCGCGTCGAGGAACCACCGGTCGTGGGTCACGACGAGGAGCGCACCGGCGCGGTCGACGACGTGTTCGGCGAGCCAGTTGACCGCCTCGATGTCCAAGTGGTTGGTGGGCTCGTCGAGGATCAGCAGGTCGACCTCGGTCAGCAGCAGCCGGGCCAGCGACGCGCGCCGGCGCTCACCACCGCTCAGCGTGCCGACGAGCGCTTGGTGGTCCACTCCGCCCAGCAAGTGCTCCATCACCGACCGCGCCCGTGGGTCGGCCGCCCAGGTGTAGGTCTCGACATCGCCCAGCACCGCATGCAGCACGGTGACTTCTGGGTCGAGGTCGTCGCTCTGCCCGAGGTACCCGAGGCGCAGGTCGCGATTGAGCGTGACCCGTCCGCTGTCGGGCTCCTCACGGCGGGCGAGCAGGCGCAGCAAGGTCGACTTGCCGTCGCCGTTGCGCCCGACCACGCCGATGCGTTCGCCCCGGCCCACGCCGAGGCTGACGGAATCGAGAAGTGTACGAGTCGCGAAGCCCTTGGAAACGGCTTCCAGATTGACCAAGTTAGGTGACGGCATAACCGTCCCAGCCTATCCGACCGGACCAGCTCGTCTGGCCGCGTGACCAGCCGAGGTGCCAGGATCCTCTCTGTGCTGACTCCTTCATGGCTCGATGGGCTCGACCTCGGCGACCCGGTCTCGTCGGACCCGTTGGAAGGTGGGTTCGCCAGCAAGACCTACCGCGTGCGTACGACGCTGGGCCGATCGGTGGTCGTGAAGACGCAGACCGGTCTGCCGCCCGATCTCTACGGGCTGGAGGCCGAGGGTCTGGACGCGCTGCGGGCATCCGGCGGCTTCGTCGTACCCGAGGTGCTGCGGGTGGGGGCGGATTTCATCGTGATGACGGATCTGGGGTCGGCCGCGCCGGGTCCGACGTACTGGGAGGACGCCGGGCGGGCGCTTGCTGTGCAGCATCGACAGACCGCGGACAAGTTCGGGTACCACCAGGACAACTATCTGGGCATCCTTCCGCACCGGAATCCTTGGATGGCTGACGGTCACGCCTTCTTTGCACAGCACCGGCTGTTGCGGTATCTCGAGTTCCCCAAGTGCTTCAACGCCCTGGAGCCTGGCGACCGGCAAGCGCTGGAGAACCTGGCCGCACACCTCCCGGAACTCATCCCGCCGCAGCAGCCGTCGCTCCTGCACGGCGATCTCTGGCATGCCAACCTGCTGGCCACCCCCTCAGGAGCCCCTGCCCTCGTCGACCCCGCCATCAACTACGGATGGCCGGAGGCCGAGCTCTCGATGCTGGACGGCTATGGCTACGAGGGCGGCAGGATCCCCGACGCCTTCTACGCGGCCTACACCGAACTCCACCCGTTGGAGCCCGGTTGGGCGGATCGCTTCCCGCTGCTTCACCTGCGTGAACAGCTTTGCATCCTCGCCCATCTCGGCACCGAAGCCCCGCAGTCGATCGAGCAAGTCCACCTCACGCTCGCGCCCTTCACGACTGGTTGAGGTGGAGGACGTACTGCTTGGGGTTGAGTGGGTTGCCGTCGGTTCGCGCGCGGGTGGGTGGGGTGCCGGGAACCGGGCGGTAGGTGGTGTCGAGGGGTGTGAGGATGCCTTCGCCGTGGGTCTGGCCGGGGAGATGGGTCTCGAAGAGGTGGGTGGTCGCGGCGGGGATGGCGCCTTCCAGGTGTGCATGAGTCGGGTGGATCGTCGTTTGCTCAACCACGGCACGGGATTCGGCCAGCATCGAGAGGACCCGGGACATCGAGTCGGCCGGGATGTCCAGCTCGAAATGAGTCACAGGCTCGAGGACCGTCGTACCGGCGGAGGCGATCGCTTGCAGGAGGACCAGTGGGACGAGGCGGCGGAAGTCGCCGGCGACGGTGACCGGGCTGAAGTAGTCGGTCAGGGTGAGATCGATCCGGCAGTTCGGGATCTCCCAGCCGTACAGGCCCTGGTGCAGAGCTTGGCGAACCGTCTCCTCGATCGCGGTGTGGAACGCACGCGGCAGTCCGCCCAGCTCGACCTCGAGGCCGTACTCGATGCCTTCGGCAATCGGTGCCACGCGGAATCCGACCGCGGCCGCCCAGAGGTTGCCCGGGGCACCGATCTCCCACGCGGCCGAACCCACGCCGTTCAAGCGTTCCACGTGGATCGGTGTGGTCTCACTGAAGGCGACGCGCAGGCCGTACTCGGTCTCGAGCAGGGACGCGATCACCTCCTTCTGCACCTCGCCGTACAAGCTGACCGTGAGGTCGTCGGCCTTGCGGACCTGGATCAGCGGATCCTGCTCGGCGAGCTGTGTCAACGCCTGGTAGAGCTTGACGCGGTCCCGTGCGGTCACCACGGTCTCCAGCGTCGGCGGAGCGAACAGCCGGCCGACGCCACGGTCCGGTACGCCGAGTTGGTCGCCGATCCGGATGTCCTTCAACCCCCGCAGCGCGACGATCTGACCCGCCTCGACCCGGTCGACCGGCTCGCGACCGCCGCGCTCGAAGAGCTCCAACGCCGATGGTCGAGCCTGGTACGACGGCCCGTCCGCCGGGTGCACGTCGACGTACGCGCGGGTCGAGAGCGATCCGGCGAAGATCCGCGCCGACGCCACCTTCTGGCCGGCTGAGGCTCGCTCGACCTTGAACACTCGCGCCCGGAGCGGATCGCTGGATGCGGAGGTTGCTCGCGGCAACCACTCACGGATCCCGGAGATCACCTCGTCGATGCCGACACCGGTCATCGCGGATCCGAAGTAGACCGGGTGGATCTTGGCGGCCGCGACCTGGCGGCGGAGCTCGGCCGCGTAGTCGTCGGTGGCCAGCCGGTCGTCCAGATATGCGCTCAGGAACTCGTCGTTGTCCTCGGCAAGCAGTTCGCCAAGTGCCTTGTTCTGCAGTGGAAACGGCTCGAAGCAGGCCTGGCGGAAGCCGAGATCGTGGACGGACCCCATCGGCACGATGGCGGGCGTGAGTAACCGCCTGATGTCCGCCAGGAGTTCGTCGTACCGGGCTCCCATCCGGTCGATCTTGTTCACGAAGATCAACGTCGGGATCCGTAGCCGGGCCAGCGTGCGCATCAGCAGGCGGGTCTGCACCTGGACGCCCTCGACCGCGGAGATCACCAGCACGGCGCCGTCCAGCACGGACAGCGCGCGCTCGACCTCGGCGATGAAGTCGGAGTGCCCGGGGGTGTCGATCAGGTTGACGGTCAGGTCGCCCAGCTCGAACGACACGACCGCAGAGCGGATCGTGATCCCACGCTTGCGCTCGAGATCCATCGAGTCGGTCTGGGTGTTCCCGTCGTCGACCCGGCCCACGCGGTCGATCACCCCGGCGGCGAACAGCAGCCGCTCGGTCAGGCTGGTCTTACCGGCGTCGACATGCGCCACAATGCCCATCGTCAGAGAGTTCAAGAGTCCTCGCGAAGACGTCGAATCGATCAGTACCGATGAGGCGGATCGATCCTTGGCGCATCCCGGTCTCCAGTCACTCGTCGATGGACGTCTTCCCGGCGACCGTAACAGAGGGTGGTGGCCTGTGCGACCTGTTTTTCTCCGGTTTCAAACGGCCGCTTGGCGATTCCCTTTGTTTTCAAGGGGTTTCCAGCGCCGGGAACAGGGAGTAACGTCGCGGACTGCGACCATACCGGTGAGGAGAGTGACCGGGACGGCGCCCAGTACCCGCCGCCCCGGGAGTTGAGATGAGTGCCACCGTGTTCGTGCTGCCGCCCGCCACGATCGACGGGCTGCCGCGAACCGGGCCGCTCGCCGGGCCGTATCTGGCCGCGGATACCGCGGCTCGATCGGCCCGGAGGCGCGGTGAACGGGTGGTGACGACCGCAGGCGTAGACATCCGGGAGTCGGTCCGCATGTGTGCCGAGCAGGAGGGCATCGAGGCGGAGAAGCTGGCCGCGGCGGTCCGGGACGAGTTCATCGACGCACTGGATGCCGCCAGAATCCGGTACGACGTGTTCCTCGACCCGCTCAGCCCGGAGTACCGGCGCGGCGTCACCACCCTGGCCGCCAACCTCACCGAGGCCGGCCGGATCCCGCTGCGCAAACGCACGATGCTCGTGTGCGCGGGCTGCGCTGCGCGGACCACGACCGAGCTGTGCACGCGGTGTGGCGGTCAGCCCAGGCCGGTGCAAGTCGCCGTACCGATCCTGTCGATCGAGGACTATCGCCAGGAACTCACCGAGATCTGGCTCCGCGCCAGCCTCCCCGCCCGCGCCCGCCACGCCCTCACCGAACACCTAGAACGCCGGTTACCCGACGTACCGATCGCGTATCCCGCCACCTGGGGCCTGGAAGGCAGCGGCCCCCACGAAGGCCTCCGGCTGGACCCGGCCGTCGAGATCGGCCTGGCCACCGCGTACGGCGTTGCCCAGGCCCTCCAGCCCGGCTCCGTAGGCCTGGACGACACCGCCGAAGCCTGGCCCGAAGCCACGTCCCTCTGGCACTTCACCACCTACGAAGACTGCACCCACGCCACCCTGCTCTGGCCAGCCCTCTACCTAGCCACCGCCATGCCCCCGAAAACCCTCAGCGGCGCCCACTTCTCCCCCGGTTCCTGACCGCTCGGGGTACTACCTGTTGACGGTGGCGGGGAGGATTCGGGCGCCGGGGACGGGGGCTTCGGCCTGGCGGACCATGCGGCAGAGGCCGGACTCGGCGAGTTCTACGGCCAGGTCGACGGCGCTACGGCTGTCGGCGGCGAGGAAGAGGCAGGTGGGGCCGGAGCCCGAGATCTGGGCGGCCAGGGCGCCTTGGTCCAGACCGAACTGGAGAGTCTCGCCCAGCTCGGGGCGGAGCGAGAGGGCCGCGGCCTGGAGGTCGTTGCTGAGGGCAATGGCGAGGGCGGCGGGGCGGCCGGACAGGAGGGCCGACAGAAGCTCGGGGCGGACCTGCGGCGCCTCGACCCGGCGGAGCGGCCGGAGCCGGTCCAGCTCGTGGTAGACGGCCGGCGTGGAGAGCCCGCCCTCGGCGATCGCGAAGACCCAGTGGAACGTCCCACGCGACATCACCTCGGTGACCTGGTCGCCACGGCCCTGACCGAGCGCCGTGTGACCGACCAGGCAGAACGGTACGTCGCTGCCCAGCTCTGCGGCGTGCTGCTGCAACTCGGTCTGCGAGAGCTGCAGGCCCCACAGCCGGTTACAGGCCACTAGCGTCGCTGCCGCGTCCGTGGATCCGCCGGCCATCCCACCCGCGACCGGGATCGTCTTCCGGATCGTCAGCTCGACACCCTCGTCGACGTCGTACTCCGCCTGCAGCAGCAGCGCCGCGCGGACGGCGAGGTTCGTCTCGTCGGTCGGTACGTCGTTCGCGAAGTCGCCGATCACCTCGACCGAGACCGAGGGGTCGTCGTCGCGCACCACCGCGGTGACATCGTCGTACAGGGCAACGGCCTGGTAGACCGTCGCGACCGGGTGGAACCCGTCCGGATGCGGCGGACCGACCGACAGACCAAGATTGATCTTCGCCGGCGACCGCACCGTGACCTCAGAGGAAGGTGGCACGGGCACAGGCTAGGCCATTAGACAGTTCTACCCGCAGCGGCGAGCGTTGCGAAGTCGGTGATGCTCAGCATCTCGCCGCGGAGTTGCGGGTCGATCCCGGTGGCGCGGAACACCTCGTCCAGGCGGCCGCGGTCCGGGATCCAGCGGGCCAGCGCGGACCGGACGGTCTTCCGTCGCTGCGAGAACGCAGCCTCGATCACCGCGAACGTCTCCGCGCGGGAAGCGGCCGGCGTCGGCGGCTCCCGCCGTTCGAACGCGACGAGCCCGGAGTCCACGTTCGGCGCCGGCCAGAACACGTTGCGCCCGATCGGACCGGCCCGGCGGACCTCGGCGTACCAGGCCGCCTTTGCGGACGGTACGCCGTACGTCCGCGAACCCGGACCAGCGGCGAGCCGGTCCGCGACCTCGGACTGCACCATCACCAGCCCATGCCGCAGGGACGGCGACACCTCGAGAAGATGCAACAGAACCGGTACGGCGACGTTGTACGGCAGATTGGCGACACACGCCGTCGGCGACCCGATCTGGTCGGGGCCCACCGTCATCGCATCGGCTTCGACCACCGTGAGCATGCCGGCCTGCTCCGGCGCGTACGACGCGATCGTGGCCGGCAGCGCCCCCGCCAGCAGCGGGTCGATCTCCACCGCCACGACCGGATGCCCCGCGGCGAGCAGCGCGAGCGTCAGCGACCCCAGCCCGGGCCCGACCTCGAGCACCGTCTCCCCCGCGCTCAGCTCGGCCGCGCGAACGATCCGCCGAACCGTGTTGGGGTCGATGACGAAGTTCTGGCCGCGCTGCTTGGTCGGGCGGACGCCGAGCGCGGCGGCCAGTGAACGCACTTCCGCCGGACCGAGGAGTCTCGGTCCGGCGGAAGTGGATGAATCAGACGAGGTCACCTCGTCAGTCTCGCAGGCTCCGGCTCACTTGAAGCCGCAGACCGGCCAAGCGCCGTAGCCACCGCGGTCGTCCCGGACCTTCTCCGCGATCGCGATCTGCTGCGCCTTGGACGCGCCGTTCGCGTTGTTGGCGTACGCCGTCCCGCCGTACGCGGCCCAGGTGCCGTGGTCGAACTGGAGTCCGCCGTAGTAGCTGTTTCCGGTGTTCGCGGCCCAGTTGCCGCCGGACTCGCACTCGGCGATCCGGTCCCACTTGCTCGTGTCACCCGTGGGCGGCGTGCTGGTGTCGGTCGTCGGCGTCTCGGGCGTCTTCGGCTTGGTGCCGACGAGGACCTTCTCGTTCACCGGGGCGGTCACGAGCTTGGCGGAGACCACCCGCTGGGTCGACAGCTTGCCGTCCAGGTAGGTGTAGACGTAGGTGACCGACTTCGCGCCGTCGGTGCCCTTGGCCGTCGTCTTCTTGGTGCCCTCTTCCAGCGTCGCCGACTTGGTCTCGTCGGTGCCGTGGGCGACCGCGACGGACTTGGTGACCGTCTTGACGTCGACCTTGATGTAGGCGATCCGGTTCACGCCCGGCGTGAGCAGGGTGGCGGGCGCCGGGGCGATCTTGTCGTCCTTGTCCCAGGCGATCTTGGCGGCGGTGAGTGCCTCGCCGACAGTCCCGGCCATCGACTTGATCGTCGCGACCTTGCCCAGGTGGACCAACTGCACGGTCTTCGGGGTCTTCACGACGAGCTCCAGGCCCTCGCGACCCAGGGGCGCGCTCCGGCTGGTGGAGAAGAAAGCCGAGTTGTCGTACCGCAGACCCAGGTCGGCGAGCGCCTCGTTCACGCTGTCGGCCGTCGTCCAGTACGCCTTCTTGGTGCCGTCGGCGTTCACGGTCAGCTGGCGACCGTACTGCACCGAGATCTCCTGGCCGTCCTGCAGCTTCGAGTCCAGCGACGGAGCAACGACATCGTGCTCGCCGAGCTGAACTTTTTCGGCCTTCAGGGCGTCTGCCACGGTGGAACCGAAGGTGTGCACGTTCTGCACCTGACCGTCGACGGACAGACTCACGGTCTTGCTCTTCGTGGCATAGGCCACCGATCCGCCGGCGACTGCGATCGCAGCCGTCGCACCGACGACCGCGATGATGGACTTACGCACTAACGCTCCCAGGTAGGGCTACCCGGGCACGGGGTGGGACAGCACAGGCATGGGCCAGAAACGCTGAACTGGACGTTCAGAATCAGTGGTTCACGCCGAGGGGCGTGCTGTCCGGAATCTTCCCCGATCCCGGCCAACATCACGGGACCATAACGAAGATATCCCGGAAGCGCCAATCCCCTCGTCGGCGAGTCGCAAAAAGGTGTAATGGGTCAATTACGGGTGGTGATTGCCCCACTGGCCACGATGGACCACCTCGGCGGTCGTCCGACGGCCTCGTTTCAGCGACGGCGAGCGCTTGTCCTGGGCCCGGTGCCCGACCGACAGCACCCCGATCAGGTCGAACCCGGCCGGTACGCCGAACTCCTTCAGCAGCCGGCCCGCCTTGTCCGCGGGAGGCCCGAAAAAGCAGGCTCCCAAGCCTTCGTCGACGACCGTCTGCAGCATCAGCAGGACCGCCATCCCGGTGTCGACGTACCAGTACGGCGCGGTCCAGTGGCCCTCGTCGCGATCGGTCCAGCCCTTGTCCGGCTCGGTGTACCGATCGAGGTACGCGTCCTTGTGCGCGAACGCGAGGATCAGCAGCGGCGCCCGCCGCAGGCCTGTGATCCATTCCACATACTTCTCGTCCGGATCCTCGGCCGCGATCTGCCAGTACCGCTCCCGCTCGTCGCCCTCCAGCGTCAGGAACGCCCATCCCTGGGTGAACCCGCCCGAAGGCGCCCGCAACCCGTTCTCGAGGATCCGTTCCCGCACCTCGTCCGGAACTGCCCGATCGGGATCGTAATTCCGCACCATCCGGCGCCGCCGAACCACCTCGCTGAACTCCACGCCGGGCTACCAGGCCCCGCCGAAGGCGCGGTTGGCGTTGGTGTTGAGGGCATCACAGAGCTCGGCGACCGAGATGTTCAGGACGCCGGCCATCTTGCGGACCGTGTGCGGAATCAGGTACGACGCGTTCGGCTGGCCGCGATGCGGTGAGGGCGTCAGGTACGGCGCATCCGTCTCAACCAGGACTCGGTCCAGTGGCGTGACAGCCAGTGCGTCCCGCAAGGACAGAGCATTCTTGAACGTCACCACACCGGCGAAACTGAGGAACGCGCCCCGGTTCACGCACTCGCGCGCGAACTCGGTATCGCCCGAAAAACAGTGCATTACCAGGCGATCCGGCACACCTTCGTGATCGAGGATCTTCAGAATGTCGTCATGCGCGTCGCGGTCGTGAATCATCAGCGTCTTGTCCAGCCGCTTCGCCATCGCGATGTGCGCGGCGAACGACTCGTGCTGCGCGGCCCGCCCGTCCTCGCCGGTGCGGAAGTAGTCGAGCCCGGTCTCACCGATCACCCGGACCTTCTCCGAACTCGTCGCCAGCCGCTCGATCTCGGCCAGTGCGCTGTCCAGCTCACCGGCGGCCTTCAGCTTCGGCGCCTCGTTCGGATGCAGGGCGACGCCGGCGATCAGGTTCGAGTACTGCTCCGCCGCCTCGACCGCCCACACCGCCCCCGGCAGGTCGCAGCCGACCTGGACGATCCGGGTGACCCCGACCGACGAGGCCAGCTTGATCGCGTCGGCCGGGCTCAGCCAGGCACCGTCCTCGCCGTCGGCGATGTCGAGATGGCAATGCGCGTCGACCACGCTCATCGGCAGCGGATCAGGCACCGCCGGGCGGCTCCGGTCCCGTGACCTGCCGTCCTCCCCGATCGCGGCCCGTTCCCGGGTCGGCCGCTCGACCTCCACACCATCTCCAGCCATAGGAACCAGATTACTGAGCTGTTGGCCTTCCCCGGCTGTCCGCCCCTGTTAGGCCTCGGCGGCCTCCTTGACCTTGGCGACCATCGACTCCCACATGCCCTGGGAATGCTGGGCCTCTTCCAGGCTGCCGTTGTTGTCCTGCGTGAGCTTGAGGTGCGTCGACGTACCGGCATCGTCCAGCTCGTACGTGAGCGTGTGGTAGTTCTCCGGTACGTCGGGCTGCCCGGTCAGCGGACTGTAGTGCGTCAGCTTCAACAGCCGGCCCGGGTCGACCTCGAGGATCTCACCCTTGTCCTGGTAGGCCTTGCCCTCCCACTCACCGCTCCAGGTGACTGGGCTGCCCTGCTTCCAGTCGGTCGTCACCTCGGCGCCGAACCAGAGCTCCTTCAGTGCGTCCGGATCGGTCAAGACCTCCCACACCCGCGCGGGGCCTGCCTCGATCTCGGTCTCGGCCGTGGCCAGAAAGTTCGCCATCGTCTCCACTTCCTCTCTGACCCGACCGTACGACCGCGGCTGCCGATGCGCTTGTACAAAAGCGTCACGAGAGCCGGGCAATCTCCTCGTCGACCACTTCCGGCCCGAGCTTGGCGAAGATGGGCGTCGGCCGGGGTACCGGCGTACCAGGGACGACGGGCTCGGACTGCCAGCGAGGTTGCGCGGCGTAGTCGCCGGTGATGATCGGATACCTCGGTCCGCCGTCGAGATCGTCGACTTCACGGATCTCCGGCCGCGGCAGGAACGTCCCTGTCCCACCCAAGGCCTCGTGGACCCGCTGGGCCGAGTGCGGCAGGAAGGGCGCGAGCAATCGGTTGCTGTCGGCCACCACCTGGGCGGCGACGTGCAGGATGGTTGCCTTCCGCTCCGGGTTCGTCTCCTTCCAGGGTGCCTGCTGGGAGAGGTACTGGTTCGCCTCGGCCGCGTTGTGCATCGCCGCGGTGATCCCGAGCCGCAGCCGTTGGTGCCTGAGGTGGTCGCCGACCGTGTCGAAGGACTGCTTGCTCGTGGCAAGCAGCTGCCGATCGGCCGGCGTCAGGTGCGCGGTCGCCGGGATCGCGCCGAAGTTCTTCGCGATCATCGAGGCGGTCCGGTTGACCAGGTTGCCCCAGGTGCTGACCAGCTCGTCGTTGTTCCGCCGGACGAAGTCGGACCAGGTGAAGTCGGCGTCCCGCGTCTCCGGTCCGGCGACGGAAACCCAGTACCGCAAGGCATCCGCGCCGTACCGCTCCAGGACGTCGCGGACGTAGATCACCACCGACCGGGACGACGAGAACTTCCGCCCCTCCTGGGTGAGGAACTCGCTGCTGACCACCTCGGTCGGCAGATTCAGTACGCCGTACTGCCCGGGTGACGCGTTGTTCGCCAACAGCTCGGCCGGCCAGATCTGGGCGTGGAACGTGATGTTGTCCTTGCCCATGAAGTAATAGGACTCCGCCGAGGGGTCGGTCCACCACTTGCGCCACGCGTCCGGATCGCCGGTACGACGGGCCCATTCGATGCTCGCGGACAGGTAGCCGATGACCGCGTCGAACCACACGTACAGCCGCTTCGATTCCCAGCCCGGGAGCGGGACCGGGATACCCCAGTCGATGTCCCGGGTGATCGCCCGTGGCCGGATGTCGTCGAGTTGGTTGAGGGCGAACTTGAGGACGTTCGGGCGCCAGTCGGTGCGGGTCTGCAGCCAGGCGCCGAGCTGATCGGCCAGCGCCGGGAGGTCGAGGAAGACGTGCTCGGTCTCGATGAAGACCGGCGTCTCGCCGTTGATCCGGCTGTGTGGGTTGCGAAGGTCGATCGGGTCGAGTTGGTTGCCGCAGTTGTCACATTGGTCGCCGCGTGCTCCGTCGTACCCGCAGATCGGGCACGTGCCCTCGATGTAGCGGTCCGGCAGGGTGCGTCCGGTGGACGGCGAGATCGCACCCATCGCGGTCCGGGTGACGAGATATCCGTTGCGGTAAAGGGTTGTGAAGAGTTCCTGGGCGACGGTGTGGTGGTTGCGGGTCGTGGTCCGGGTGAAGAGGTCGTAGGACAGTCCGAGGCTGTGCAGGTCCTCGACGATCACTCGGTTGTACCGATCCGCGAGCTCCCGTGGGGTCACTCCTTGCCGCTCGGCCTCGACGAGGATCGGCGTACCGTGCTCGTCGGTTCCCGACACCATCAGAACGTCATGACCGGCCATCCGCGCGTACCGACTGAAGACGTCGGAAGGTACTCCAAATCCGGACACGTGCCCGATGTGCCGGGGTCCGTTCGCGTACGGCCAGGCGACCCCGGCCAGGATGGCAGTCATGCGGTCGACTGTAGAAGTGCAGCCGACCGCATGACCAAGGATTTACCTACGGCTGTACGACGATCTTGCCCTTGGCGTGGCCGGACTCGCTGAGCTCCTGCGCCTTGGCGGCGTCGGCGAACGAGAACGTCTCGGCGATGCGGACCTGGAGCTTGCCGTCGGCCGCGGCCTGCAGCTGGCTGCTCAGGCCGGCGGCGATCTGCTCCGGAGTCGCGCTGGAGCCCGAGGAGATGGCGACGCCGATGCCCTGAGCGGCGAAGTCCGCGATCGTGACGATGCGGTTGGTGCCGCCGCGCAGCTCGATCGACTCCTGCAGACCGCCCTGGCCGGCCGTGTCGAAGACCGCGTCGATGCCCTGGGGTGCGACCGCACGGACGCGATCGACCAGGCCGTCGCCGTACTCGACCGGAATGGCGCCGATCTCGCGGAGGAAGTCGTGATTGGCGGGCGACGCCGTACCGATGACCGTGGCGCCCGCGGCCTTGGCCAGCTGGACCGCGACCGAGCCGACCGCTCCGGCCGCGCCGTGCACGAGCAGAGTCTCGGTCTCCTTCCGCCCCAGCTCATCCAGGACGCGCTGCGCCGTCTCGCCCGCGATCGGCAGCCCGACGGCCTGCCCCCAGCTGACGCCGGCCGGCTTCGGTACGACGTTGCCGACGATCGCGTGCTCGGCGTACGCACCGGTCTCGGACCAGCCCACGACCTCGTCCCCGACCGCGAACTCGGCGCCTTCGCCGACCTCGTCCACCACACCGGCGACCTCCAGCCCCGGAGTCGCCGGGAAGGTCACGTCGATGAATCCCTTGGTGAATCCCCGGCGCACCTTGAAGTCGATCGGGTTCACCCCCGCCGCGCGAACCCGGACCCGCGCCTGACCAGGTCCGGCGTGCGGCTCGGCCACCTCTCGTGTCTGCAGCACCTCAGGCCCACCGAACTCCTCGAAAACCACCGCTTGCATGCTCAGACCTCCATCGAATGGTTGATGCTTCAAATGAAGACTCGCGCAGCACCCGATATTCCCGACTGGCCGAACGGACAGTTCTCCACCATCCGAAAGGTGGGCCGGGTGGATGCGTCAACCGACGTACGCTGAACGACATGGCAGACGACGTGCTGGCGAACGCGGCGCAGATCATCGACGGTCCGATCGAAGAACTGCTGATCCGGCTGTCGGCGGCGACGGCCGAGCTGGTCCCGCATCGAGCCGTCGCCCAGCTCGCCTCGCTCTACCACGGGTCGGCCATGGTCCAGGTCTAGCTAGCTCTCTTCCAGCCGGGGGAACAGCGCGTCGCCCTTCGTCAGGACGGAGCCGGCCGGGAGCTGGCCCCAGGTCCCGGCGTCCTGGACGCGCTGATCCTGCAGTGAGCCGAGCTTGGCTTCGGCGCCGAGGAGGGTCCACAGCTTGGCGGACGCCTTCGGCATGGTCGGGTTGTGGAGTACGGCGACCGCCCGGAGCACCTCGGCGGCCGAGTAGAGGATGGTGGCGAGGCGGGCGCGCTGGGACTCGTCCTTGGCCACCTTCCACGGCTCCTGCTCGGTGACGTAGCCGTTGACCGCTCCGACGAGCTCGTTGATCGCGGTCAGCGCGTCCTGGAAGGCGAGCGTGTTGATGGCCGTCTCAGCGGTCACGACCGTCTGCGCGAGCTTGTCGGCGAGCACCTGCTCGGCCGGGCCGTGGTCGGTGGGCTCGGGCAGCACGCCGTCGAAGTACTTGCCGACCATCGCCGCGATCCGGCTGGCCAGGTTGCCCAGGCCGTTGGCGAGCTCAGACGTGTAGACCGCGCTCAGGTGCTCCCACGAGAACGAGCCGTCCGAGCCGAACTGGATCGTGCGGAGGAAGTAGTACCGGAACGCGTCCGAGCCGAAGTGGTCGGTGATCTCGTGCGGCGCGATCGCGGTCAGCTTCGACTTGCTCATCTTCTCGCCGCCGACCAGCAGCCACCCGTGCGCAAAGACCTGGCGCGGTACGGCGACCTCGGCAGCCATCAGCATGGCCGGCCAGATCACCGCGTGGAACCGGAGGATGTCCTTACCGACCAGGTGCACGTCGACCGGCCACAGCTCCTTGAACCGCTCCGGATCGGTGCCGTAGCCCGCGGCCGTCACATAGTTGAGCAGCGCGTCGATCCACACGTAGAGAACATGGTCCTCGTCCCAGGGGACCGGGATGCCCCAGTCGAACGTCGACCGCGTGATCGACAGGTCCTGCAGACCCTGCTTCACGAACGCGATCACCTCGTTGCGCGCACTCGCGGGCGCGACGAAATCGGGCTGCGACTCGTACAGCTCCAGCAGCTTGTCGCCGTACGCCGAGAGCCGGAAGAAGTAGTTCGTCTCCGAGACCGTCTCCAGCTCGGTGCCGTGGATCATGCAGCGCTGGGTGCCGTCCTCGTCGGTGCGGATGTCCGCGGGGAGCTTGAACTCCTCGCAGCCGACGCAGTACAGGCCCTCGTACTCACCCTTGTAGACGTCGCCCTTGTCGTACAGCGTCTGCCAGAACTCGCGGACCCGCTCGGTGTGCCGCTGCTCGGTGGTCCGGATGAAGTCGTCGTACGCGATGTCGACGTCGACCCAGGCCGGCTTCCAGGCCTCCTCGACCAGTTTGTCCGTCCAGGCCTGCGGCGTCATGCCCTGCGCCTCGGCGCTGCGCATCACCTTCTCGCCGTGCTCGTCGGTACCGGTCAGGTACCACTTGCGCTCGCCCCGCTGGGCGTGCCAACGGGTCAGGACGTCCCCGGCCACCGTCGTGTAGGCGCTGCCGATGTGCGGCGGGGCCGTGACGTAGTAGATCGGGGTGGTGACGTAATAGGCCTTCTCGGAAACCTTCTCGGGCATACCTCAAGCGTAGTGGCGCGGCCCAGACCTATTTACCAGGGTCCCGGGCAGCCAGGACCGCGTCGTACACGGTCCGTTTCGGCACGTTGTAGCGCTTCGCGACGTCGGAGATCGCCTGCTTGCGCGGCGTACCCGCCTCCTCGTCGACCGCGACCTCCGCGGCGAGCTGCTCCGGTGTCATGGTCTTGTCCGGATCGGCGCCGGAGACGACGACCGTGATCTCCCCGCGTACGCCGTCCTTCGACCAGATCACCAGATCACTCAGGGGTCCGCGCTTGACCTCTTCATACGTCTTCGTGAGCTCGCGGCACACCGCCGTACGACGCTCCGCACCGAAGGCCTCACTCATCGCCTCGAGCGAAGCGGTCAGCCGGTGTGGTGCCTCGAAGAACACCATCGTCCGCGGCTCGTCCGCCAACTCCCCCAACCGCCGCGCCCGCTCGCCGGGCTTCCGCGGCAGAAACCCCTCGAACGTGAACCGGTCCACCGGCAACCCACTCAGCGCCAGCGCCGTCAACACCGCCGACGGCCCCGGTACGGCGGTCACCAACACGTCAGCCTCGATCGCCGCCGCCACCAGCCGGTACCCCGGATCCGAGACGCTCGGCATCCCCGCGTCCGTCACCACCGCCACGGTCAGCCCCTCGACCAACGCCGCCAGCAACTCCGGCGTCCGCTCCCGCTCGTTCCCCTCGAAGTAACTGACCACCCGCCCACTCAGCTGAATCCCCAGCTCCGACGTCAACCGCCGCAACCGCCGCGTATCCTCCGCCGCCACCACATCAGCCCCACCCAACACCAACCCCAACCGAGCCGAAGCATCCGAAAAGTCCCCAATAGGAGTCCCCACCAACACCAATCGCCCGGTCATGGAAGAAGTGTGAACGCAGTGGTGTGCTGCGGCCGCACAACACTGAAGTGCCGACGGTCCAGCGTGGCGATCTCGCTGACTCCGAGTTGCTCCGCAAGGGCAATGACTGACGCGTCCACCATCCCGAGCGGCAGATCTGCGTACTGGCCGATGAGGTCCGCGGCGCGCTCCAGCCCCGCGGGAGTGACAGGCCCAATGGTGAAATCCTCAGTCGCGAGCGATCGAACGAAAGCCATCTCGGGCTTCGAGCCACCGGAACGAGCCAGCAGATAGCACACCTCGGTCACGACGAAGGGCGGGACGATCAGTCGCTCGCTGTTCAGACGCAAGGAGGCAAACAGCTCGACGCAGGGCTGGTGATTGGCGTCGGAGGTCAATGCGGCGGCCACCAGGGGGCCGGTGTCAACGACGATCACTTCGGATTGCGCCCGAACTCCGCGCTGAGGATCTCGTCGATATGCTCCGAGAGGTCCGGCGGCGTGCCCTCGATAGAGCCGAACCAAGCCGGCGGCCAGGCGGCTGAGCTCGGTGGGCGCTCGGCCCGCGCCTCGGCCTGCAGTTTCAGCAGGCGGAGCTCCGGGAGGAGGTCGGCTGCCGCCTTGTCGGACAGCGAGTCGATCAGCTCGTGCAGCTCTTCGCGTGGCGTGCTCATGTGACTGATTGTAAGAGGTCCGGCGCAGCGCAGTTCTGGTTTTCCACAGGTGTGGGGAGGCGGGGGGACCGGGGCGTCCGTACGATGGCGGGCGTGACTGCTGTGATCGAGGACGGGACTGCGCGGCGGGGTGAGGCTGCCGAGGGTGAAGAGACCCTTGGGCGGGATGTGCTGGGCAGACGGCTGCCGCCGTTGAAGGACCGGCTGTATCCGCCGATGCCGCGGGAGTTCGACGGCGGGTGGATCGCGACGCTGCTGATCACCGTGATGGCCGGGGTCCTGCGGTTCTGGAACCTGTCGAACCCGGTCAAGTTCGTCTTCGACGAGACGTACTACGCCAAGGACGCATTCAGCCTGCTCAAGTTCGGGTACGCGCGGCAGTTCATCGATCAGCCCGAGGGAGCCGCCGACAAGGCGATCCTGGCGGGCAACCTGGACGTCTTCAAGGCGACCCCGAGCCTGACCGTGCACCCCGAGGTCGGCAAGTGGATGATCGCGGTCGGCGAACAACTGTTCGGGATGACGCCGTTCGGCTGGCGGTTCATGCCGGCGCTGTTCGGCACGCTGACCATTCTGCTGGTGATCCGGCTGGTACGGCGGATGACCCGGTCGACCCTGATCGGCGCCATCGCGGGCATCCTGCTGGCCGCCGACGGACTGCAGTTCGTGATGTCGCGGGTCGCCCTGCTCGACATCTTCCTCGCGTTCTGGTCGATCGCCGCGGTCTCCTGCCTGGTCGCCGACCGCGACTGGACCCGCCGCCGGCACGCGGAGTCGCTCGACACCCCGACACCTGACGGAGAGCGCCGTACGGTCGGGCGCTGGTTGCTGGTTCGCCCGTGGCGGATCATGGCCGGCATCTGCTTCGGCCTCGCCTGCGGGACCAAATGGTCGGCGGTCTGGGTGCTGGCCGGTTTCGGCATTCTCGCGTTCCTGTGGGACTGGGGCGCTCGGCGTGCGCTCGGGGTGCGCTGGGCGTTGGTTAAGTCGGTGCTGGTCGACGGGATCCCGGCGTTCGTCAGCATCGTGCTGGTCGCGCTGATCACCTACCTCGCGACCTGGACCGGCTGGCTGCTGCACGACAACGCCTACGACCACGACTACGCGTCGAAGAATCCGGCGCACGGCGTGATGAAGATCGTCCCGGACGACTTCCGATCACTGATCCACTATCACCAGGAAGTGCTGGCGTTCCACACCGGCGACTACATCAAGCACGCCACCCACCCGTACCAGTCGAATCCGGCCGGCTGGCCGATCATCGCCCGCCCGATCGGGTTCGACGCGGTCAACGACATCAAACCCGGTACGCCGGGCTGCAATCCGCCGGCCGGGACGAACTGCCTCTCGGTGATCTCTGCCATCGGTACGCCGATCCTGTGGTGGGCCGGTGCACTCGCGCTGATCGCGTCCCTGGTGCTGTGGATCGGCACCCGGGACTGGCGGTTCGGGGTGGTGATCGTCGGCTATGTGACCTCCTGGGTGCCGTGGTTCGGCTTCGACACCAGACCGATCTTCTTCTTCTACGCCGTCACGATGATCCCGTTCACCGTGATGGCACTCGCCCTGATCCTCGGCAAGATCCTCGGCCCCGCCAAGACCGCCCTGAGCGCCGCAACCCCCCGAAGACTCATCGGCAGCGCCGTAGTCGGCGCGTTCGTAGTCCTGGTAGTCCTCAACTTCGCCTACATCTGGCCCATCCTCACCGACAAAGTCCTCCCCCACCCCGACTGGCTGAGCCGAATGTGGTTCAAATCCTGGATCTAAAGGCCAGGAAAGGATCAGCTGCTGAGTGAGCGATCTCCAGGCCATCACAATCTGTGGTTCTGGTGGAGGTCAGGCGCGAGCCCGTCGCTGGTCGGCGATTGTGATGGCCTGGAGAACCGGGTGCGGATGCCCTGAACGCTCAGCTAGCGCTTCCGGCTCGTCCGCTGGGGTCAGTGGAGCTCGTGGTGACCTTTGTCTTTGCGCTTTTTGCCGTGGCGTTTGGCTGAGGACTGACCGCCGACGCCGCCGAACAGGGCCAGGCCCTTGACCACGACGACGGGTGCGTCCGGGTCCGGCTCGTCGCTGCCGCGGGCGCCGAAACCGCCGAAGATACCGACGCCTTCGTTGCGTACGGCAACGCCTTCGGGGACGGTGATGTCGATCCCGCCGAAGACGGCGAACGCCCAGATCGCCACCTCGCGGCCCTCGAAGACCGCATCGGTCATGTCCAGGTCGTGCCCACCGAAGACCGCGAACGCGTTCGTCCGGCGCTTGACCCGCCACCGGCCCGACCGTTCGGCGCCGCCGAAGATCGCCACGATCGTGTCGAAGCTCGCTTCCGGATCCGCCGGCTCCTCGATCGGGACCAGCCCGGTCGACGCCGACGGCGTCACCGCGGCCAACGGCGAAGGCGCGGCCTGACCCGGTACGAGGAGGTCGCGCGTGATCGGCTCGAGCTCACCCAGCGTCCGAGCCTGCAAGGTCTGTTCGAGGCGATCGGCATGCTCGTCCTGTGACAACCGTCCCGACATCAGAGCGTCCCGCAGTACGTCGACGACCTGGTCGCGATCGGTGTCGGACGCGCGCAGATGCGCGTGCGGGTGAGGGCGGTCGGGCAGGTTCTCCATAAACGTCGAGGATATTACGAACCAGGCCCGACGGAACCCTGAATCGGCCCCGATCACATCCCTGGCCGACTCCGGTCCATCCCCTACTCCCGGACCGCCCGCACGGGCGGTCCGGGAGGCAGGTTCAGCTCTTCGTCAGCTGGGGATTGTCGACGGCCCAGTACCAATCGTTGTCGCCCTTGGCCAGCGACCAGGTGACCTTGACGCCCTTCGCACCGGCCGGGACCGGGATCGTCAACCGTTCGAGCTTGGCGATCGTGTCGCCGGTGTACGTGAGAACAGTCTGCGGAGTGCCGCCGTCGAACGAGACGAGAACCGACGCAGTCTCCGCGCCACTCTTGAGGTAATGCGACGAGAACGTCAGCACCGCAGTACTCGCGCCGGAGACGTCGTACGCCGGTGAGGTCAGCTTGCTGTTGAACAGTCCGGATCGCGTCTTGTCCGACCACTCGTCCGAGTCTGCGACCGCGAAGACCCCGCGGGCCCGCACGTTGCTCTCACGACTCTGGTCCGGCGCGGCCCGCGTCCAGAAGTCGTCGGTGGTGAACGACCACCCCTGCCACTCGCGGACGCCGCCGGTCCCCAGTCCGGTGTTGTCGATCGTCCACCCCGATGGAGTGGTGTGCGTCCAGCCCTTCACATCGGCCGGTACGCCGGTCTCGTCCAACCGCGACTGGAGCGATCCAACCAGCGTGTCGAACGGATCGTTCGAGGTCGGCGAGACCTGTCCGTCGAGATCGGGCGCGGTGATGCCGAAGCGGCTCAGCACGATCGCGGCGATATCGACGTTCTTCGGCGCGATCGCCGGCGTACCAGGCGTCGTACCAGGTCCGTTGCGGATGATGAACGACGACCGCTCAGGAACCGAACTGCCGCCGTGTCCACCGGCGTCGGTGTGCCCGTGGTCAGCGGTGATGAGGTAGGTCCAGTCCTCGTTCGCGTACGTCGGGCGCGCCGTGATCGCCGCCAGCAGCGTCGCCACATGCTGATCGGTTTGCTCGATCGCGGTCCGGTAGCAGGCGCCTGCGGCTCCACAGCTGTGGCCGGCGATGTCGACGTTCCCGAAGTAGACAAAGGATGCGTCCGGCCCGCTGCTCTTCAGGTACGCGGCGGCCTCGGTCGCGATCTTCGCGTCGGCCTGCGCCCAGCCGAGCGCGTCACCGTCGTATGTGACCTTGCGCTGGATCTCGTCGGTGAAGATCGCCTGGCCGGCGTCGTCGGTCGTCAGCGGCGTCCAGTCGGCGATCGCGTACGTCGAGAGCTCGGGACGGGCTCGTTCGATCCGGGTCAGGAAGTCGGGGTACTGGGTGAGGTTCGTGCCGGTGCCCCAACTGTTGCTCTTCACCTTGTGCTTGTCCGGCCAGACGCCGGTCGCATTGGTGGCCCAGCCGGGACCGGACAGCGTCGGGGCGAAGGGGTTGGCGTAGAGCGTGGTTCGGCTGGCGGATCCTGAGCTGATCAGGCCCTTCATCGCGGGGGTGTTGAAGGCCTGGATCTTGCTGAGGAGCGCGCCGTCGATGCCGATCACGAGCACCTTCTGCACGCGCGCCGCGGGGGCGGTCGGAGCCGGCGCGACGGCGCCGGCGGTCGTGGTGAGCAGTGAGGTCAGGGCCACAGCGGCCACTGCGGTCAGAGCGAGGGGGCGGTTCACGGGCTCCTCCGAGGTCGAGTCATTGGTCCGGACCAATGACATCAATGGTCCGGACCAGGGTCAACGACCTGGCGATGGCAGACAGGTGAACAGCAGCGGGGATCAGTCTGTGGCTGGCTGGCTTCGGACTCGGAGGGCGAAGGCGAGGGCGATGATCGTGATGGCGGCGAAGGTGCAGGCGGTGCCTGGGTAGCCGCCGAGGCTCAGGCCGAGGCCGCCGATCGCCGCGCCGACGAAGGTGCCGAGGCTCATCCCGGCGGCGTTGACGCTGAGTGCCGACCCGCGGAGGTCGCCGCTTCGCCGTACCAACAGGGTGGTGACGCAGGCGGCGACGGTTGCGTGGCTTGCGCCCATCAACGCGGTCAGGAGCAAGGTGAGCGGGAGGGTCGGCGAGAAGTAGAAGGCTGCAACAGCGATGAGGGCGAGACCCAGGCCGGCGACGAGCATTTTCTCCGGGCCGATCCACGGTCGCTCGACCGCGAGGTAGCGACCGGCCAAGAGGTTGCCGAGGAAGAACGACGCGCCGCTGAGCGACCAGACCAGCGCGAACCAGCCTGGCGCGAGATCGAACCTCTCGTCGTAGAAGGCAGCAAGGTAGGCGAGATACCCCATGAATGCGGCGGTTCTGAGCATCGCGACCGCGAGGAGTGGGAGCGCACCAGGGATCCGAGCCAGCTCGCGATAGGTCGCGAGATAGCTCATCAGCGTGGTGCCGTTGGCTCGAAGCGGGGCCTTCCGCCCGCGCCCGCGCCAGAAGAAGGCGGCCGACAAGGTGAGCGAAATGGCCGACGCTGCGAGCAGATTGCCGCGCCAACCCCAGATCAACCCAGGTCCGGCAAGCACCGGCGCCGCCAGCATCGCCATCGCCGAGGTCGTCGCCGAGACCAGCGTGGCGGCCCGTCCGGCGGCCGCCGGCGACCTGAACCGATCCGCTGCGGCCGCGCCGATCGAGGGTGCGAGGAGCGAGGTCGACGCACCGATCAGCAGGCAGAAGGTTGCCAGTGCAAACACGTTGCCTACAGCACCCAATGCAGCTGAAATCCCCAGCAATGCAAGGCCGCCCGCCGCAACCAACTCTCGCGCCAGCCGGTCGATCAACGGCGCCACCGAGAATCCGACAATCAATGCGGCTAACCCGCCCAGCCCCCGCAACCCACCGATCTCCGCCACACTGCCACCCGCGGCCGCGGAGATCGGCACCAGATACATCCCAAACACGGTGAACGGAATCAGACTCACCGTGGACGCCACCAAGAACGGCCACAACCGCCGAGCCATCCGCAAATCCCCAGGCACCCCCTCCCCCGCACCACGCACGATGGCGGGTGCTGTTGGTACCGGCGCGCTGTTCGTGCTCATGTGTCCGTCCTGGAGTGGTAGCGGTAAAGGGAGGTCGGGCGGGCACTGAACTGGGAGAAGGGGAAGGGCTCGGCGGACAGGGCGGTGACACCTGAACCCAGGAAGGCGCGGGCGACGGCGCTTCCGGTCTGAGCATAGATGGCGAGTGGCTTTTGTTGCTCACGGCAACGCTCGACGAGTACGTCGAAAGTCCCGTTGGACAAGGTCATTCCGGTCGCGACGACTGCATCGGAATCGTCGATAACCTGCGTCATGTCGCGGGAAACCGGGATCCCGGACGCGGTCTCGCGCAGGTTGAAATCGCACGGCAGGCAGATGCCACCGCGAGCCGTGATCGCGTCGACCAACGGATTCACGACGCCGATCAGAGCCACCTTGGTGCCGTCGGCAACCTCCAGCAGGCCGGCGACGGCGGCATCCCGAGCCCGCGCGCGGACATCCGGCGTACCAGCAGGAAGGACGACCTCCTCCGCATCCGTCGACAGGTGATGCGGCTGGACCGACGCGAGATACGCATCCAGGGCAGCGATCTGCACCGGGAGGGGAGCATCCGTGATGACTCGATCCAGCGACAGACCGGACGCCTGTTCGCAGTACGACGGGTCGAGCTCACCGGACTCGAACGAGCACGCGCCGAAGACCTCGCCGACCCGAAGCAGAACGTAGTAGTTCCGGTAGGTGACGTCTGCGCCCGGTAACCGAGTCGTGTGGTGAAGCCAGAACGCACTCGTCACGGAGAGCGTCGACGGATCGGGCCCGTGCGATCCGGCGAGAACTGCTGACGTGAGGGCGGTCACGGAAGGGATCATGGGAGATCGGCCAGCCTTTCGGGGTGGTAGGTCAGGGCAGACAACTCGGAACGACCCGCAGGCTGGAAGCGCGGCAGCACGACATAACCCGTCACCCCACGAGACTAATGCGACGGGGTCGCAGATGGAAACTCCTCGCGCCGCGCCCAGGCCGACTCCCGCCGATCCCACGACATCGCCGACCACGGCACCGCGAGTTCGTCCAGCGAGTCGATCTCCCGCGGCCGCATCGACGCCATCGGTTGCGCCTCGGCATGCCGCGAAAAGGCCGACTCGACGTAGCGCGTCCCGGTATCGGCGGCCAGGAACACGTGCCTGCGGCTGCTGTCGCAGTTGTGCTCCCACAGCGCGGACAGGTACGCCGCCCCCGCCGACAGCCCCGCGAACACACCGGACGTCCGCAGCAGCTCCACCGCCGCCGACATGGCGTACTCGAACGACACCCAGTGCAGCCGGTCGTACAGCTCGTGCCGCACGTTCCGGAACTCGATCGAGCTGCCGATCCCGGCGATGATCATGTCCGGATCCTGCGTGTGTCCGGCCCCGAACGTGATGCTGCCGAACGGCTGCACACCCACCAGGTTCACGTCCCGTCCACGCTCGCGCAGGTACGCCGCGATCGCACCGGTCGACGCCCCGGTCCCGACCCCGCCGACCAGGCAGAGCGGCCCGGTCGGTACCAACTCGGCGACCAGCTCGGCGACAGCGCCGTACCCGAGGTAGTGGATGTCGTCGTGATACTGCTGCATCCAGTGGTACGTCGGGTTGTCACGCAGGATCTCGCCGATCCGCCGGACCCTGAGGTTCTGGTCGAGCTGCAGGTTGTTGGACGACGGCACCTGCTCGACGGTCGCGCCGAGGATCTCGAGCTGGATCCTCAGCGTCCGGTCGACCGTGGTGGATCCGACGATGTGGCACTTCATCCCGTAGCGGTGACACGCCAGCGCCAGCGCATGTGCGTAGATACCGCTCGAGCTGTCGATCAGGGTGTCCCCGGGCCGGACCGCGCCGGTCTCGAGCAGATGACGTACGGCGCTGAGCGCCGAGTACACCTTCATCGTCTCGAACCGTAAACAGATCAGGTGATCGCCTGATCCGGTACCGACCCGGATCGGGTCCGGATCCTTGATCGCCTCCGCCAGGTGGTCGTGCAGTCGCGTCATCGGCGCGGTTCGCTCCTCGGTTCGGGAATCAACGCGGGCGGAGGAATGGGGTGACCCAGGTCGACGGCCCTCACCAGCCGGCGGGTCAGGTGTGAGACCGGATGCGTCATGACTTGCTCGGGCGGTCCCTGCTCGACCACCCGGCCGCCGTCGATCACCAGGACCTGGTCGGAGACGGCCGCGACCAGACCGAGATCGTGACCGATCCAGATCAGCGCCGTACCGCGGTCCTTGAGCTCGGTGAGCAGGTCGACGACGAGCGCCGTACCGTGGTCGTCGAGCGCGGTGGTGATCTCGTCGCAGATCAGTACGTCGGGATCCGCGAGGACTGCCCGGGCGAGGGCCGCGCGCTGCAACTCGCCGCCGGAGAGCCGGCTCGGCGGGCGGGCCGCGGTGATCGCGGAAACGCCGAGGCGCGCGAGGGTGGCGACGGCCTCGGCGTGGGCCTGCCGGGGTTGCAGGTTGCGCAGGCGTTGCGCCGTGCGGGCGACCTGCTGGTCGACGGGACGTCGTTCGTCGAACGAGCCGCGGACCTCTTGCCAGACGTACTGGATCCGGCGGATCTGTTCGCGCGATCGCTTGCGGAGGACCGGGAGCGGTTCGTCGTCGAGGAGCAGGCGGCCGGTGCAGCGCTCGTGCAGGCCGGCCAGACAGCGGGCGAGCGTGGTCTTGCCGCTACCGGACCGGCCGACGATGCCGAGGCAGGAGCCCGCGCGGACGGCGAAGTCGAGCTCGTGCAGGACAGGATCACGGCCGCGCGGCCGCAGCGACGCGGACAGGTTCATTGCTTGGAGCAACGGTTGTCCGGCGACGGTGGTTCCCGCCGGTGTGAGTTGGGGGCTCTGCGGGAGTACGTCGGTGCCGCCGGCGGCGATCACCTGGCCGGCCGAGAGGACCACGACGCGGGTGGCGAGCGCCCGAACCAGGTCGAGATCGTGACTCAGCAACAAGATCCCCAGTCCGCTCGTCGCCAGGTCGCGCAACTCGTTCACCAACTGCCACCGCGTGATCGAGTCCAGCCCCGTGCTCGGCTCGTCCAGGACCAACACCTTCGGCCGGCACGTCAACGCCTGGGCCAACGCGACTCGTTGTCGCTGTCCACCCGAGAACTGATGCGGGAACCTGCGCAGAGTCCCCTCCGGGATCTGGGCGATACGCACCGCCTCCCGCGCGACGCCTCCGTCCCCCGGATGATGCAGCCGCTCCAGCTCCCGCAACGTCGTCCCCACCCGCCGGGCCGGATTCAGCGCACTTCCCGGATGCTGCGGCATATACGCCACCACTCGCCCCCGGATCGCCGCGGCGTTGCCTGCGACAACCAACTGTCCATCAACCCACACCTCACCAGACAGCTCCACCCCCTGCCCCGACTCCCCTAACAGCGCCAGCGCCGACGTCGTCTTCCCCGACCCCGAAGCACCCACCAAGGCCGTCACTTCTCCCGCGAACACGTCAAAGCCGACGCCATCCACCAGGATCGAAGATCCGGCAACCGCCCCCAGCCCCCGCACCCGCACAAGCCAGCCCGGCGGCGCCGCCGCCGCTTGCTGCTGCGGGTCCAGGCTGTCCTCTCCTCTGCTTTTCATCGGGTTTCCACCAGTTGGCGGGATTTGTGGACGAGGCGGTCGGCGAGCAGGTTGAAGCCGAGGGTGAACGAGACCAGCAGGAGAGCGGGAGCCAGCACCGACCAGGGCTGTAGCAGCAATCCCTCACGATTGCGGGAGATGCTGACGGCCCAATCCGGCGCGGTGGGGCTGAGTCCCAACCCCAGGAAGTTGACAGAGGCAACGAGAAAGACCGCCAGCGTGATGCGCGTACCAAGATCCGCGGCGACCGGCCCCAGCACAGACCGACCGATGTACCCCAGATTGATGGTCACCCAAGACTCCCGCTGCATCCGCAACGCCTCCACCACCGGCGAGCTGGCGGCATTCAGCGCCGCCGCGCGGACCAACCGAGCAACAGTAGGAACGTTGACCATGGCAACGGCCAACGTGATCGCGAACGCCGATGCCCGCCACCCGACCGCAACCACACTGATCACCAGCAACGACGGCAGCGGCAACAACACGTCAAGCGGCCGGATCAACACCTCGTCCAACCACCGATGCCTGGTCGACGCAGCGACCAACCCGATCAGTCCACCCACCAGATAGGCGATCAGGACCGCACCAAGAGCCATCCCCAGCGCCGTCCGCCCGCCGACCAGCAGCAACCCCAGCACATCTCGCCCGAGCCCATCGGTCCCGAGCGGCCCATCACCCGCATAGGGCAAGCCCGGTGCGTCCCGAACCGGGATCAGCGGCCCGACGACCGCCACGACGAGCGGAACCCCAACCAGCACACCCGACACCACAGTCGGGGCTCTCATCGCATGAGCTCCGTCCGCGGGACCAGGCGATTGCACACCAGGTCGGCACCCAGGTTGATCACCAACGCGGCGACCGCGAGTACGAGCGTCAACCCCTGCACAACCGGGACATCGCGCGTCTCCACCCCATCCACCAACGCGGTCGCAAACCCGGGGATCGCGAAGATGGCCTCGACCACCAACACCCCGCCGAGTAGCGTGTCACCGGTCCGCGCCAACTCCTGCACCCCGGGCACGGCGGCATTCGGCAGCACATGCCGCAGCAACAACTGCCGCCGCGGAATCCCGAGCCGCCGAGCCTGTACGACGTACTCCGCATGCAGAGCCGTGATCGTCCCGGCGCGGACCTGCCGTGAGAGTAGACACACGGTCCGCCCGAGCAACACCGCGACCGGCAGGACCAACAACCCGGGCGCCGTGAGCAGGTCCGCCCCGATCCAGGTCGCCGGCAACCATCCCAGCTTCAAGGAGAACACGGCAACGAGCACCACCGCGATGACGAAGTCGGGGATCGCCGACAACGCGAGCGTCACCGAGGTGATCGCCCGATCGAGCCGCCCGTTCTCGCGCGTTCCCATGACGATGCCCAAGGCAACGGCCAGCGGCACCACGATGGCGAGCGTCGCCAGCGTGAGGACCAGCGTCGCACCGACGGAGTCCCGAACGATGTCGACCACGGGTCCGCCACTGATCAACGACGTACCCAGATCGCCTGTCAGCACGTGGCCGAACCAGTGCACGAACCGTTCGAGCGCGGGCTGGTCCAGACCCAACTCCGCCCGCAACCGATCGACCTGCTCGGGTGACAGGGTCTCGGTGAATCGCAGGTCCGCCGCGTCACCCGGTAGCAACGACGTCAGCACGAAGACGAGCACGGACAGCACAGCCAGCTGGATCACAGCGAGAAGAGCACGCTGCGCGGCGTACGACCGCATTCAGGCCAGCCACACCTTGTCGAACCGCCCGGAGTCCAGTGTGTTCGGCGGCACCGACTGCACGCCCTGCAGCTTGGCCGACACCGCGACCAGATAGTCCGGCAACCCCCACGCGATGATCCCGCCGTCGTCGCGCAACGTCTTCTGCAGTACGGCGTACTTCGCCGACCGAGCCGTCTCGTCGGTCAGCACCTGCGCGGCCGCGAAGCCCGCATCGAAGGACGGCTGCCGCCAGTGCGTGACGTTGAACGGTGACTTGGTCAGCAGGCGATCCGTGATGTACTGCGGGATCGGCATCGCGCCGGACCGATGGTTGCCGATGGCACCCTTCGTCAGCAGGTCCTTCGCGTACGTCTGCGGACTCCCGGTCGTCACCTTCAGCCGGACGCCCGACTCCGCGACCTGCTCGGCGAAGAGCGTCGCCGCCTCGACGAACCCAGCCGACGCATCCGCTGTGTAGAGCTCGATCTCCTTGCCGACCAGGCCGGCCTTCTTCAGCAGCTTCGTGGCCTCGGAGACATCCCGCTGCCGCTGCGGCAGGTCCTCCGGGTAGTACTGGTATCCCTTGCCGAAGAGATCGTTGCCGACGGCACCACGACCCGCGAGTACGACGTCGACCAGTCGCTGCCGGTCCGCGAGCAGCTTGAACGCGAGCCGCACGTCCGGGTTGTCGAACGGCGGCTGGTCCACCTTCATCACGAACGCCTGCATCGTGCTGGCCTTCGCGGAGACGATCCGCACGGTCCTCCCGGCCTCCGCGGTCCGCGCGAAGGTCGCGGTCATGTCGTTCGCATACTCGGCCTGCCCACCCTGTACGGCGTTCGCCCGCGCACCGGAATCCGCCGACAGGATGTGGAGCTCCTCGATCCGGGCCGGCTCGTCCCAGTAGTCGTCGTACCGGCCGGCGATCATCGACCGTCCGGCCTCGAACGAGACGAAGCGGAAGGCGCCCGTCCCGATCGGTTTGGTGGGGTCCTTGAAGCCGTCGCGGACGATCTGCGTGCCGATCCCGGCCAGCAGCGCCGGGAACTCGGCGTTCGGCGCGGCCAGCACGAGCTCGACCGTCCGGGCGTCGATCGCCTTGCAGCGCCGCAGATCCAGCGTCGCGAGCGACGACTGCGCGACCCGATCCGGCGCGGACGGATCGGCGATCCGCGCGAGGCTGTAGAGGACGTCGTCGCTGGTCAGCTTGGCACCGTTGTGGAACGCCACGTCCCGGAGCGTGAACCGCCAGGTCAACGCCTGACCGTCGTGGTCCCACTTCGACGCGAGCCGTGGCACCGGCTTCAGATCCGGTCCGAGCTCGACGAGTTTCTCGTACATCGCCTTGTGGCGCGCGATATCCACGAACAGGCTCTGGACGTGTGGGTCGAGGACTTCCTTGGCGCCACCACCGGCATACACCGCGCGCAGGCGGCCGCCCTGTTTCGGCTGGACCGCGTCCTCGCCGTCGGTGCCGCAACCGGTCAGCGCGGCCAGGCCAATGCCTCCGGCCAGGCCCAGGAAGCCTCGTCTGTTCAGAGCATCCGACATCCCACACATCCTCACGTTAGTGAAAACGGTTGTCAAATTCAGCGCGCATCCGAACGAGACGTCCTCATTCTTTCGGGCAGGCGTCATCGACTGCTGTGCGTGACGGCGTGTCCGCTGTTAGCTACCAGCAGGTACTGGGAGTGACCGAACTACTCGTCGCAGTCGGGGGACGTGCAGGGGTCCGCGGGGATGGCCGCGGCGATGCGGTCGAAGAGGGCCGTCAGTTGGGCCTGCTCCTCGGGGGTGAGGTGGTCGAAGAAGTACGTGCGGACCGCGTCGACGTGGTCGGGCGCGGCGGCGTCGATCGCCTTCCGGCCGAGGTGGGTGAGGCGAACCATCGAGCCGCGGGCGTCGGCGGGGCACTCCTCGCGGCAGACCAGGCCGCGCTTCTCCATCCGGCTGACCTGATGCGACAGCCGGCTCCGCTCCCAGCCGACGGACTTGCCGAGGTCGCGGGTCCGCAGTACGCCGTCCTCCGCAACCGACAGCGGATGCAGCAGCGCGTAGTCAGCACCGGAGAGCCCCGAATTCGTGATCAGCCGGGCTTCCAGCACGCGCACCAGCTCGCGGTAGGTGTCGCGGTACGACTCCCACAGCCGCGCCTCACGCCCATCGAGCCACCGCGCTTCCGTCATTCGCCCAGTGTACGGACACCTGTTGACATGTCACCGACAAAAGCACAAGGGAGTCGGTGGCGCATCTAGGGGGTGCGCGAAAGGGCTACGGCCAGGCCGACGGTGGCGGCCATGATGAGGAGTTCGACGGTTGCCAGGCGGCGGAAGGCGGTTGGGTTACCGGTGGCCAGGGTTGGAAGGGTTGTACGGCGATGCCACCAGCCGACTATTACCAGCAGCGCGAACGCGACCGCCTTGGCGAATACGAGAGCGCCGTACCCGCTCGTCACCCATTGCGTGATCAGCGACCAGCCTGTCCCTCGGCCGCCGAGGTGGATCTCCGCGGTCAGCAGGCCCGTGATGCCCATCGTCACCGCGCACACCAGCGCCAGCGTGCTGAACAGTTCGACTGCCTGCCGAGAGCGCGCATACCGCAGTACGCCGCCCAGTCCGCCGATCCACACGGTGGCGACGATGACGTGGACGACGAGTGAGGAGGTGGCGAGCACCGACCAGGCATTGGTGCGGGTGAGTGCGCCGTGACCGGTCAGCAGCGGGCCGACCAGCGCGAACGCGGTGAGCAACGCGGCGATACGAGCAGCACGTAGGGTCCGGCAGCCGCTCAGGAATACAGCCAGGAGCGCCGTGAGTACGACGGTGAGCGCGAGGGCTCGTACTTGGGTGAGTTCAGCTGCGGCAGAGGCGTGCTCGGCGAGGTGCGAGAGCGGGATGCCGAGAATGACCGCCGCGGATGCCAGCAACCCGCCGATGCTCGCGACCGCCCACACCCCAGCCGCCAACGCTGCGTCCTGACAGGCGCGCAGCGCCGTCGCGCCGAGCTTCCCGTCCACCGCCGGCAAAAACAGTACGACGGCAACCATCGCGCCCCCGGTCACCACAGCCGCCGCATCCGCGACGAACCGCAACACCGGAACCGACCAGGACAACGGCATCCCAGCCCCCAGCAACCCCGCCGGCAACGCCTTCGGCGCCCCACCCGCCGCCACCAGACAAACCACCATCACAACAATGCCGACAGCAACCATCCCCAACCCCACCAACCACCCAGACCGATTCACCACACCCGGTCCGTAGGAGGGGGTGAGGCGAGCACCACCCGACCCACCACCCGGTCCGTCGGAGGGCGCGAGGGGAGCACCCACCGGTTCGGCGGTGGGATTGGGCTCGGGGTGGTCCGGGTCTTGGGGGTTCATCGGGCGGCTGGGCGGCGGCGGACGATGACGACGGCCAGGGCTACGACGACCAGCATGACCAGGCACATGGCGACGATGGTGACCAGGTTGGAGTTGTCGGCGGGTGGGGTAGTGGTCCCGCCGGCGGGTTGGACCGCGGGGTGCCCGGCGTGGGTGACGGTGAAGGATCCCGTCACCGTGATCGGGTGGCCGTCGGCCGAGACGACACGCGCCTCGATCTGGTACTTCCCGGCCTCGATCATCGCGCCGACCGGCTGCGTCACCGTGTTGTCGATCACCTGGACGTCACCGCTGGCGACGTTCGTCCCGCTCGGCGCGTTCACCAGCACCTGCGTGCCGTTACTGCCGACGGGCTCGTTGAACGTCAGCACAACCTTCGTCGGCGGCGCAGCCATCGACGACCCGTCGACCGGCGTCATCGACTCGAGTTTGGCGTGCGCCGCCGCCACTCCGGTGGAGAGCACCAGAGCGAGCAGCGACGCAACCAGTACAGCAATCAAACGGCGCACGATTACGACTGCGCCTTCCCGCTACCGGCCTCGACCGGAGCAGGCTTCCGCGAACGCAAGCCGAACGCCAGACCGAGCAGACCAACCAGCAGCCCACCACCACCGAGCCAACGCGCCACGGCATCAGTGGAGTCGCTCGTCTCGTTGGTAGTGGCAGCGACCGGAGTGATCGCGGCGGCCAGCTTCAGCGTCGGCGCCGGGTGCTCCGGCTCGTCCGCGCCGGCCTTCGCGGCCTCGGCCCACTTGACGACCTCACCGTCGCTGTAGGTCTGCTCGGCCGGGAAGCTCAGCGAATCAACACCTTCCGGCAACCTACCGACCGACAACGCGAACTCGTCGAAGTCGTTCGGCGGGATGCCCGCGGCGGCACCGGTACCCGTCGCGGTCCAGGTGACCTGAGTGATCGCCTCGGTCAGCGTGACGTCACCGACCTTGACCGGCGCGGCGAGCTTCTCCTGCTTCTTCTCGACCTTCCACCCGTCCTTGGGCTGCGCTCCGACCGACGCGAACGGATGGTCCTTGGGCAACGAGACGACGAGCTTGGTGGTGCTGGTGTTGTCGGACTCGGTCGGTACGCGGAACACCAGTTTCGCGTACCCACCGGGCTTGGCGTCCGGCGACGACACCGTGACGTGGGCCGACGCCGAGGTGGCGGCACCGACCAGGACAAGTGCGGACGCCGCGGCAATCCCGGCGGCTCGCAGGGCGAATCTCTTGGGCATGAAGAACCTTTCACGGTCGTACGAGGAGTCCCGGCCGCGAAGCACGCGGCCGGTTCAGGAAACGGAAAGCACTCGTACGACGGGAGGCCCGCGCAGGCACACGTTCGAGGTCAGCCAGGCCCCGACCAGCCGCGGCGCGGACGCACGGGCGAGCAACGCGACGGCAGGACGCCGTACCCGATGAAGGACCGGGAGCTGGGGAAGGAAACGAGCCAGGAGCCGCCGGATGCGGTAGATCCAGTGCTGGGCCTGACCGACCGCCAGGACACCGGCCAGCAGCGCCGACAGGTGGGTCGCGGTCATCAGCAGACTGCCCCCGATTCCCGGCTGCATCGCCATGTCGTGGTCCATCGGCGGATGGGCCGAGTCTAGAGACACGTGCACCAACAGCTGCACTGCAGCCAGGACAAGGGCCGTGAGCAATCGTTCACCAGCTAGGTACTCCCCCAGCAGCCAACACACCCCGGCGAGTGCAACCAGCGGAGGTACGACGACCAGCGGGACCGGGCCACCACCGACGAGCGCATGACCGACCACTGCGACTACGACGCTCAGCGCCGCAACCACAGACGTCGCGCTACTCCGGACCGGCATGACTGTTCCCCTCTATCCAGTCACTCTACGGTCGAAGGGACCGGCTGGTTCCCTCAGTGCGCGGCGATGAACTTCCGTACGGCGTCGGTGAAGGCGTCCGGCTCCTCGATGTGACCGAAGTGACCGCTCTGGTTGAGGATCACGAGGTCCGCACCCGGGATCCCGTCGGCGAGCTCGCGGGCCGAGTTCACCGGGCAGATGAAGTCCGCGACCCCGACGATCACCAGAGCCGGTACGACGAACTCGCCCAGCCGGCCGCGGATGTCCCAGGCGGAGTCCTGCCGGTTGGCGTCGTACGTCAGGTCGAGCATCGGCAGCCAGTCACCGAGCCGCGGCTCGATCGCCTCGAAGTCCTTGAAGTACACGGGGAGCAGGCGCTGCAGCATGTCCAGCTCCTGGTCGCGATCGTTCGTGGACTCCTTCCACGCGGCCAGGACCTGCTCCGCGAGTGGATCGCCGGCCGGGCGGGCCGCGGCGTACGCCTCGATGTTGCGGAACGCCTGCTCGCCGAGTTCCTGACCGTTGTAGGCCATCGAGTCGTAGACGATGAGCCCGGCCACGCGTTCGGGATAGTCGAGCCCGGTCTGCAGAGCGACGAATCCGCCGTGCGAATGGCCGAGCACGAACACCTTGTCGGCACCGAGGTGCTGGGTGAGCTGGTCGACGAAGTACGCGTAGCGCTCCATCGTGTACTTGTCGTCCGGCAGCCGGTCCGACGATCCCGTGCCGACGGGCTCGACGTACACCATCGTCAGGTGCTTCTCGAGCTCCGGCAGGCGGAGATACGGCCAGTGGATGCCGGGTCCGCCGGGGTGCGCCAGGCAGACGGGACCGCTGCCGTGCACGTGGTAGGTGAGCCGGAGACCGTCGACCATGAGTTCGGGCACGAAAAAGAGTGTGCCGTATTCATGCAACCGTTTGGCCCGCCCACCACGTTGGATCGGCAAGAGAGCGGAGGGCCGCCGGGTGAAAGAAGAGGACGAGAAGGACTTCGTCGACTTCGTCACCCATCAGTCCAACGCTCTGTGCCGGACCGCCTACCTACTGTGCGGAGACTGGCGCCGAGCCGAGGACGCGACTCAGGAGGCGCTGATCCGGTTGTACCGGGTCTGGGCCCGGATCCAGCGCAAAGGCGCGGTCACGGCGTACGCCCGGAAGGTAGTGGTCACAACGACGCTGGACGGACTGCGTCGCAAGTCCAGCCAGGAGGTGGTCGGCGGTGAGGAATACTTCGCGGCAGAGGCCGACAGCTCCGATCCGCTCGGCGTCCTCGAGGACCGGCTCGTGATCACCCAGGCGCTGGCCGAGCTCCCGCCCCGGCAGCGGGCGTGCGTCGTCCTGCGCTACTTCGACGAACTGTCCGTCGACGAGACCGCCGCCGTGCTCGACTGCCGGCCTGGAACCGTCAAGAGCCAGACGATGCGAGCCCTCGACAAACTCCGCTCGCATCCGGCACTGATCGAACTCACAGCCTTCGCGGGGCTGACATGACCCGGGAACTGAAGATGCTGCTGGACCGGGCGACCGAGCGTCCGCTGCCGTTCAGTCCGGACCCGACCAAGCTCATCGCCGCCGGCCGCCGTCGTACCCGCAATCGCCGGATCGTCGGCTCAATAGCCACCGTCGCCGCGGTTGCGGTGGTCGCCGCCGGTGTTGCGGTAGCCGTCGACCTGCAGGATCGGCGCGTCGCACCCGCGACCCAGCCCGCCCCGAAACCTGCGGACACCCTGTGTACGACGTCGACCGGACGCATCCTGCACGATGCGGAGGTCGAAGGCTGGGAGCAGATGGCTTCGGTCAAGGACCGGAACGGAACCGGTTGGATTATGCGCAAGCCTGACCGGACCCAGTTCGCCTATTGCGTGACCGGCACTCGCGGCGTGCCGAACGTCCCGCTCGCGGGCCGCGGTGGGGTCCTGGTCCGGAAGAGTCCGCTCGACGAGAAGAGCAGCCTGCTCACCGTTTTCGGCGTCGCCCACGGGGCGACCGTGCGGGTCCTCGTACAGACCGGCGACGGGGTGAGCGGCGACGCCATCCTGAAGGGGAAGCTGTACATCTACCGGTACGTCGAGCCGTATCCGTGGCCAGGCCCGCTGCCGACAGTTGAGACCAAAGGGTTGGCCGCGAACGGTTACTCCACCTTCCTCGGCCACTGGTGATCCGCCTGGTCATGGATGATGGGTGCCATGGATGTAGCGGTGCTGGAAATCGGGGGCAGCCACGTCACGGCGGCGATCGTGTCGCCGGGCGGGTGGGTCGTCGACGTGGTGGACCGGGCGAAACTCGAATCCCAGCAGGCACCTGAGGTCGTCGTCGGCCAGTTGGCGGACGCGGCCCGGAAGTTGCCGCTGGCAAGCGGTCTGGCGGTGGCGCTGCCGGGGCCGTTCGACTTCGCCACGGGGGTGGCCTGGTATCGCGGGCAGGACAAGTTCGACCAGCTCTACGGGTACAACCTGGGTGACGCCCTGCGTGCCGAGCTCGGCCTCGACCGGCTGATGTTCATGAACGACGCCGAGGCCTTCGCGGTCGGCGAGTGGACCGCGGGCGAGGTCCGAGGCGTCGAACGCTGCGTCGGCGTGACGATCGGCACCGGCATCGGTACGGCGTTCCTCGCCGACGGACAGGTGGTCCGCGAGGGCGAGACCGTGCCGCCCGGCGGTGAGCTCTACAAGACGTCGTACGACGGAAAGCCGCTGGAGGACTCCATCTCCGCCCGCGCCATCCTGCGCGCGTACCCCGGCCAAGCCCCGGGCGTAAAGGAGATCGCCGACCTGGCCCGAGCCGGCGACCAAGCCGCCCACGAGGTGCTCCACACGGCCTTCGCCGTCCTGGCAGCCGCCCTCAAGCCCTGGCAAGACCGCTTCGGCGTCACCAAAACAGTCCTGGGCGGCTCAATCTCCGGCGCCTTCGACCTGGTCACCGACGTCTTTCCCTCCAACACCTCAGCCACCCAAAACACCGAAAACTCCGCCCTGATAGGCGCCGCAGCCCACCACCTCCGCATCCGCACCCCGATCTCCAGGCCATCACAATCTCCGACCAGCGACGGGCTCACGCCTGACCTCCACCGGAACCACAGATTGTGATGGCCTGGAGATCGCTCACTCAGCCCGCCAAGCGCCCGCCACTCTTGTCGGGGGTGTGGGTACGGTCTGGTCATGAAGATTGCCGTGCCTCGACTGCGTGCTCAGCTTGATCCGGCGTCGCCTGCGCGTGACGAGATCGAGGATGAGACCCGGTTGGTGGATGTGGGCTTGGAGGAGGTGGATCTGAGTGATCTCGAGGTTGAGCATCTTGAGGTGAGTGGGTGTCGGCTGACTCGATGCAAGCTGGCTGGGTCGGATCTGGAGAAGCTGATCCTGGTCGACGTCGAGCTGTCTCAGTGCGATGTCGCGAACGCGCGGTGGTCCGATGCGGCGCTGACCCGGGTGGCGATCACGTCCTCGCGGCTGACCGGGTTCGCCGGGCCGGGGATGAGCCTTCAGCACACCACCATCCGCGACAGCGTGCTCGACTTCGGGTCGTTCCGGTTCGCGAAGTTCGTCAAGGTGGAGTTCGCCGACTGCCGGCTGCAGAACGCGGACTTCGTCTCCGCGGACCTGAGCGGCACGGTCTTCCGCGGCTGCGACTTCACCGGCGCCGAGTTCTCCCAGGTCAAGGCGTCCCGGGCGGTCTTCATCGACTGCACCTGGGACACCGCCCGCGGTCTCACCTCCCTGGCCGGCGCGACCGTTGCCGCCTCCTCCCCGATCGACACCCTGACGTTCACCAGCGCGGTCACCACGGCCACCGGGATCACGCTAGCCCACCCGGACGAGCTCGCCTGAGCCTGTACAGGGCGTGAGCCTGCCCACGCCGAGGTGGGAGCGCTCGGAACGCCCATTAGGGTGGGGCTGTGACTGACTCGACGATCATCTACACCCACACCGACGAGGCTCCGGCGCTGGCCACGTACTCGTTCCTCCCCGTGATCCAGGCGTACGCCGGTCAGGCCGGTGTCGGGGTGGAGACCCGGGACATCTCACTGGCCGGCCGCATGATCGCGCTCTTCGGCGACTACCTGACCGAAGCGCAGCGGATCCCGGACGCGCTGGCCGAGCTCGGTGAGCTGGCCAAGACGCCCGAGGCGAACATCATCAAGCTGCCGAACATCTCCGCCTCGATCCCGCAGCTCAAGGCTGCGATCACCGAGCTGCAGTCCCAGGGCTACGCGCTGCCGGACTACCCGGACGAGCCGAAGACCGACGAGGAGCGGGAGATCCAGGCCCGCTACGACAAGGTCAAGGGCTCCGCGGTCAACCCGGTGCTGCGCGAGGGCAACTCGGACCGCCGCGCACCCGCCTCGGTGAAGAACTACGCCAAGACGCACCCGCACCGCATGGGTGCCTGGAGCGCGGATTCCAAGACCAACGTCGCGACGATGGGTCAGGACGACTTCCGCTCGACCGAGAAGTCCACGGTGATCGAGTCCCCGGGCTCGCTGCGGATCGAGCTCGTCGGCGACGACGGCTCCAAGACCGTCCTGCGCGAGGCCGTCCCCGTCCTGGCGAACGAGGTCATCGACGCCTCGGTGATGCGCGTCGACGCGCTGCGTGAGTTCCTGACCGCGCAGGTGGCGCGGGCGAAGGCCGAGGACGTGCTGTTCTCGGTCCACCTGAAGGCCACGATGATGAAGGTCTCCGACCCGATCGTGTTCGGTCACGCCGTACGGGCGTTCTTCCCGGAGACCTTCGCGCGGTACGGCGACGTCCTGGCCAAGGCCGGTCTCACCCCGAACGACGGACTCGGCGGCATCCTGTCCGGGATCGCCTCGCTGCCGGAGGGCGCCGAGATCAAGGCGTCGTTCGACGCCGAGCTGGCCGACGGCCCGGCGCTCGCGATGGTCGACTCGGACAAGGGCATCACCAACCTGCACGTCCCGTCCGACGTGATCGTGGACGCGTCGATGCCGGCCATGATCCGTTCCTCCGGCCACATGTGGGGGCCGGACGGTCAGGAGCACGACACCATCGCCGTACTGCCGGACAGCAGCTACGCCGGGATCTACCAGGTCGTCCTCGACGACTGCCGTGCGAACGGCGCGTTCGACCCGGCCACGATGGGTTCCGTGCCGAACGTGGGTCTGATGGCGCAGAAGGCCGAGGAGTACGGCTCCCACGACAAGACCTTCGAGATCCAGACGACCGGGATCGTGCGGTTGGTCGACGAGTCGGGCAGCGTCGTCCTCGAGCAGGCTGTCTCCGCGGGTGACATCTTCCGCGCTTGCCAGACCAAGGACGCGCCGATCCAGGACTGGGTCAAGCTGGCGGTCAACCGGGCTCGGGCGACCGGCGACCCGGCGGTGTTCTGGCTGGACGAGACCCGGGCGCACGACGCCGAGATCATCTCCAAGGTGCAGAAGTACCTGTTCGACCACGACACCGAGGGCCTGGACATCCGGATCCTCGCGCCGGTGGACGCGATCACGTTCTCGCTCGAGCGGATCCGGCGTGGCGAGAACACGATCTCGGTGACGGGCAACGTGCTGCGTGACTACCTGACCGACCTGTTCCCGATCCTCGAGCTCGGCACCAGCGCGAAGATGCTGTCGATCGTGCCGCTGATGGCGGGCGGTGGCCTGTTCGAGACCGGCGCGGGTGGGTCGGCGCCGAAGCACGTGCAGCAGCTGGTCAAGGAGAACTACCTGCGCTGGGACAGCCTGGGTGAGTTCTTCGCACTGGCCGCGAGCTTCGAGCACCTGGCCCAGGCGACCGGCAACGCGCGCGCCCAGGTCCTCGCGGACACGCTGGACCGCGCGACCGCGACGTTCCTGAACGAGGACAAGTCCCCGACCCGTCGCGTCGGCGGCATCGACAACCGCGGCAGCCACTTCTACCTGTCCCTCTACTGGGCCCAGGAGCTGGCCAAGCAAACCGACGACGCCGACCTCGCCAAGGCCTTCACCCCCCTGGCCGAAACCTTGGCCACCAACGAGCAAACCATCGTCGAAGAACTGATCGCCGTCCAAGGCAGCCCGGTCGACCTGGGCGGCTACTACCAACCAGACCCGGCCAAGGCGGCCGCGATCATGCGTCCGTCGAAGACCTGGAACGACGCACTCGCTTCGCTCTGATCGACGGCAGAAGGCGCCCGGTGATCCGGGCGCCTTCTTGCGTTTCAGGACGTGAACGGCACGCGCGTCCAGTTCAGTACGGCGGGACTGCGCGGGTCGATCGTCACCCGGAGGTAGTCGTTCACTCCCGTCGAACCGTCGACGGTGACCCGGGACAGGTTCTCGGCCGGCGTCGTCACGCCGTAGAACTTGGTCCACGACGAGCTCGCCGAGAGCGGCTTGTCACTGTTGTAGACGTGGCTGTCACCGTTGAACAGGTACACCGGACCGTGGAAGTTCGCCGCCTCACGGGCGATCTCCCGCACGATCGGCTGGAAGGCGTAGTAGTCCGCGAACGACGGGCTGGTCACGGTCGGGTCGAACATGTCGGCCTGGGTGAGCAGAACGACAGCCTTGTTGTGCTCGTCGCGGGCCTGGGCGAACGTGTCGCGGATGCTCTGCATGACGGCCGACGTCCGGTTCAGCACCTCGGCCGTCTGCTCCGGCGTCGCCGCGGTCTTGCCGGTCCACGGCGCCAGACTGTTGTTGCTCCCCACGATGTGCAACGCCGCGAACGCGACGCCGTCGCGGCTGAACCGGACATCCTCCGGGATACCCTGCGCCACCTGGCTCTCGACCTTGACCGAATGCCGGCCGAGCGTGCGACCCGGCTGCGGGAAGAACGTCTGGCGGACCTTCGCCAGCCGCTCCAGCGGGTTGTACCCGCCGTTGTTCGCGCGGTGGCAGTCCGTCCACTCGTTGTCGCCGACGGTGTAGACGAGCGGGTCCGCGAAGCGGTCGAACTGCGTCCGCACCTGCGCGAAGTACTCGTCGCTGCAGACCGACGAGCCGTCCTTGATGTCGCCGAGGTGAGTGACCAGCTGGACCGGCTTGTCCGCGTTGATCTGGTCGACGACCTTCGGGAACCGGGCGATCTGTGCCGGTCCGTAGGGAATGTCGCCGATCACGGCGAAGGTGTAGGTCTGCGGTCCACGGTCGGCGGCGGCGGCCGGAATCCCGACCGCGATCCCGACCAGCGCCAGACAGGTGGAGATCACGGGCGCGCGACGTACTCTCACGAATTCCTCCAGGTTCCAGGGGATACGGGCCAACCTTTCGGCCCGGGCGTGAACGCCGCCGCACCGGCGGATGAACTTCAGCTCCTGAGAGTCCGCTGAACGCCGCCCGGAATTGCGTGGCAGACCGCCCATCGCCTTCCTACACTGCGGTCATGACGACGACCCGTTCCGTGCTTGCCTCGCAGGCCGCGGACTTTCCCCGGTGGTATCAGGACGTGATTGCCAAAGCCGAGCTCGCCGACAACGGGCCGGTGCGGGGGACGATGGTCATCCGACCGTACGGGTACGCGATCTGGGAACACCTCCAAACCGCCATGGACCAACGGATCAAGGCCGCCGGCGCGGCCAACGCCTACTTCCCGCTGCTGATCCCCGAGAGCTACCTGAGCCGCGAGGCCGAGCACGTCGAGGGGTTCAGCCCGGAGCTCGCCGTCGTAACAGTTGCCGGCGGCAAGCAGCTCGAGGAACCGTTGGTGATCCGCCCGACCTCGGAGACCGTGGTCGGCGAGTACATGGCGAAGTGGATCCAGAGCTACCGAGACCTTCCGCTGCTCCTGAACCAGTGGGCCAACGTCGTCCGGTGGGAGCTGCGGCCACGACTCTTCCTGCGCACGACCGAATTCCTCTGGCAGGAAGGCCATACCGCCCACGCCGACGCTGCGGACGCCCGCGCGTACGCGACCAAGATCCTGTCCGACGTCTACCGCGACGTGATGGTCAACGTCCTGGCGATCCCGGTGGTCGCCGGCCGCAAGACCCGGCGTGAACGCTTCGCCGGCGCGGTCAACACGATGACGCTGGAGGCGATGACCGGCGACGGAAAGGCCCTGCAGATGGGGACCTCGCACGAGCTCGGCCAGAACTTCGCGAAAGCCTTCGATATCGAGTATGTCAACGGCGACGGCCAGCGCGAGCTTGCGTGGACCACGTCGTGGGGCAGTTCGACCCGGATGATGGGCGGGCTGATCATGGTCCACGGCGACGACGCCGGACTGCGCGTCCCGCCGGTGGTCGCGCCGACCCAGGTCGTCGTACTGGCGGTCAAGGACGACACCGTCGAGGCGGTCCACCGGATCGCCACCGACCTCACCGCGGCCGGGTTGCGCGTGGCCGTCGACGACCGCACCGACCAGCCGTTCGGCCGGCGTGCGGTGAACTGGGAACTGAAGGGCGTCCCGATCCGGATCGAGCTCGGGCCGCGCGATCTCGCGGCCGGCGTGGCCACGGTGGTCCGCCGACTCCGCGACTCCAGCAAGGACGCCGTGAACCTGGCCGAGCTCACCACCACAGTCGTCGCCGCGATCGAGGCCGATCAGACCTACCTGCTCGATGAGGCAACCCGTCTGCGGGCAGCGCGGACGACACCGGTCACCAGCATCGACGAGGCGCTGGAGGCCGCACCCACCGGCTGGGTCAGCCTGCCGTACGACGTTGTCGGCGAGGAGGGCGAGGATCGGCTGGCCACGGCCGGCATCTCGATCCGCTGCCTCCAACGCCCGGACGGCACGCTCCCGACCGACGACGGCGAACGCGGCCTGACCGCCTTCGCCGCCCGTTCCTACTAACCGTCTCTAGGGTGGTCCTCATGTCATCGGTCAAGCAGTTCCAAGTCACCTTCGACTGCGCGGAGCCCGAACGCATCGCCCGGTTCTGGTGCGAGGTGCTGGGGTACGTCGTACCGCCACCGCCATCGGGGTTCGATTCGTGGGACGACTTCGAGGCGCAGTCGGGTGAAGAGCCGGGCGCGTCGTTCGCCTGTGTCGATCCGACCGGCGTAGGCCCGCGGCTGTACTTCCAGCGCGTCCCCGAGGGCAAGGTCGTCAAGAACCGACTGCACCTCGACGTACGCGTCGGGACGGGGCTCAAGGGTGCGGAACGCCTGGCCGCGCTCGAGGCCGAATGCCAACGACTGCTTCCCCTCGGCGCAACGCGCGGCCAACTCCTCGTCGCCGACGGCGACAACGAGTCGTGCCAGAACATGTTCGACATCGAGGGCAATGAGTTCTGCCTCGATTAGGCCGCGTCTCCCTGCGACGAAATCTCGGTGAGAGATCGGTGAGATGTCCGCCGATCAGGCTCGAGCCACCGGAGTGTGTGGCGACGAGAGGACGACGGGATGCGCAGGGTGTTCGGCTGGGTGGGGGTTGCTGCTGCGGGTGGCCCGCTGCTGATCGGGAGCGTACTGACCGGACCAGCAGCGGCGGCCACCGCAGCAACGATTGAGCCGTCCGCGGCGCAGCGGCAGGCTGCGGACTTCGACGGTGACGGCAAGGATGATCCGGCAGTCTGGCGACCCTCAACTGCCGCATGGATCATCAAGCGGTCCAGTGACGGCGTACAGACAACAACGGTGTACGGCGCACCCGGCGACATCCCGCTACCCGCCGACTACACCGGCGACGGCAAGGCCGATCTCGCCGTCTACCGCCCGTCCAACAACACCTTCTACGTATGGCGTCCCGGCACCACCCAACTCGTCCAGCAGTTGGGTGCAGCCGGCGACATCCCAGTAACCGGCGACTACGACGGCGACAAGAAAGCCGACTTCACCGTCTGGCGCCCGTCCGACGGCACGTGGCTGATGAAGCACAGCAGCACGGGCGCCGTCGTACAACGGCAGTGGGGCCAGAACGGCGACGTACCCCTGTCCGGCGACTACGACGGCGACGGCAAATCGGACCCAACCGTCTGGCGACCCATTGGCGGCAGCGCGGGTGAATGGTGGGCACTGCACAGCATCGACGACGGCTACATCCACAAGAGCTCGCCCGTAGAACTGCGGCCCTATTCGGCGGACTACGACGGGGACGGGAAGAGCGACTTCGGTGGGCTCCAGAACTTCGGGGACGGCGCCTGGCGATACACCTCGAGCCGAACCGGCGTCGACGAGCAGATCCTCCTGGACGTGCAGGACGAACCGATACCGGGCGACTACGACGGAGACGGCAAGGCGGACTTCGCGTACCGGGACTACACCAACACCTGGGACATCATGTTCTCCGGCAACGACCAGCTGACCCAGTACGGCCAGTCCGGCGACATCCCCTTCGCCCTCGACTTCGACGGCGACAAGAAGGCCGACAAGGCAGTGTGGCGCCCGTCGAACCAGACCTGGTACATCTACCGCTCGAGCGACGGCGGCCAGACGATCCGCACGTACGGCGCCGCCGGCGACATCCCCGTCCCCGCCGACTACGACGGCGACGGCAAGATCGACATCGCTGTCTTCCGCCCGGTCAGTGGGCTCTGGGGCGTGGTCAAGAGCAGCGACGGCCAGGCCGACTACCAATGGTGGGGCGGCAACAAAGGCGACATCCCAGTGCCTGGTGACTACGACGGCGACAAGTTGGCCGACCGCGCAACGTTCTGGACGAACGGGACGTGGGGCATCAAACTCACCGGCACCGGCCAGGAGCGCTACGAGCAGTGGGGCCAGTCCGGCGACAAGCCTTCGCTCGGCGACGTCGACGGCGACGGCAAGCAGGACCTGATCGTGGCTCGCACCGTCTGGGACGACCTCAGCAATGCCTATCGGTCGACGGTCTACATCCGAACCAGCTCGAACGGCGGCGACCAGGCCCGCACGACGACACAGCCCGGCGGAGGGCCGGGCGTGGTGACGCGCCTCGCCGACACAAACCTCGACGGACGCGACGACCCGATCATCCGCGCCAACCCCGTCTGGTCTTCGACCTGGACGATCTTGGACCAGCCCACCACCTCGACCGTGCAGACGTTCGGTCGCGGCGACGGGCCTGTCATCTCCGAGATCCCGCTGGTCGGCAACTTCCTGGGCGATGCGCGAGCCGATCTGACCTACTTCCACCCGTCCGACGGCACCTGGCACGTCCAGAAGGACCCGACCAAAGACAAGATCCGGATCCCCCTGGGCGTCGCCGGCGACGTCCTGCTCGGCTGAGAGTTAGTTGTTGTACGGCTCGGCCTCCAGCTTCAGGGTGGAGGCCGAGCTTGGGGTGGTGACGGTGATGGTGCGGGACTCGCCGGGGAGCAGCCAGAAGTAGTTGTCGGAGTAGGTTGCCGGGAGCACCCGTTCACCCGCACGGTCCCGCAGCGACAGTCGGATCATCGCCGCAACCGACGAGCCGGTGTTGCGCACGGTCGCCGTCAGCTTTCCCCGGCCGGGCGTCGACCGTACGTGTAAAGGCGCGGCCGGTAGTCCGTTGAGTTGTTGGATGTCCGAGGCGTTCCGGTAGCGCCAGTAGGTGTTCTCCGAGACCACCTTGCCCTGGCTGGTGAGCGTCAGCCGGAGGAGGTGAAGCGCTGGCAGGTCGTCTCCGAACGGGATCTTCGCGCCGTCGAGCTTGTTGCTGGCGGCAACCGTCACGGTCTGGGTGCTCGTGCTCAGCCGTTTGCCGTTCAGGTCGTAGACCTCAGCAACGACAGAACCAGTGATCGGCCCAGCCGTGTGGTTGAGGACGACCGTGGTCCAGTCGGTCTGATTGGCTTGGACGTGGATGGGCTCGCAGCCCTTGCGGGCGCCGTAGTAGCTGCCGTTGACGTCGAGGTCGTAGTCGTAGGTCTGCCAAACGGTTGAGTGCCAGGCCGGGTGCGACATCCACAGCAGCAGAGCGGACGCGTCGGTCCACAGGTGCGCATTCCAGGCCTCGAACATCGCGCGCATGTTCTCGTAGTTCACGAACTGCGCCTTGCGGGTGAATTCCTCCAGCCCGCTGGACGATCCGAGTCGTTCGTCGACAGCACCCAGGTAGGTGTCCGGCCGCTGGTTGCCGTGCGTCGACCAGTCGTGGTGGTACCACGGAGTGTCGATCGGCCACCCGGCATCACCCTCGCCGACCAGGTTCCGCATGCTCTCCACGACCGGGATCGTCGGCATGCCGATCTCGGTGTGGAAGCCGAAGTTGAACGTGTCATAGGTGTTCGGATCGAAGTACTTGACCGGATCGACCCAGTAGTACGGCCCGTGCCCGGAGACGAACCCGGCGGCGGAGTTCGGCAGGTACAGGATCTCGTCGTCCTCTTCCCGTACGGCGGCAGCGATCCCGGCGTCGATCGCGGCCGGCGGGTTCTCCTCGTTCGCTCCACACCAGATCACCACGCACGGGTGGCTCCGGTACCGGACGATGGTGTCGCGCGCGATCTCGACGTACCCGGGCAGGTTGTCGGTGAACGGACCTGCCTCCCAGAAGTCGTTCCAGACCAGGATCCCGTTCTCGTCGCAGGCCTGGTAGAACTCCTCGCGCGTGCTCGAACCGATCCAGTTGCGGATCATCGTGAAGTTCATGTCCCGATGCATGCCGATCACCGCACGCAGCTTCGCCTCGGGCATCCTGCGCAGCAGTTCGTCCCAGCCCCAGTTCCCACCACGGCAGAACACGCGGACGCCGTTCACGCTGATCTTCAACGGGACCGGCGCATTGCTGACGTCCTCCACATCGGTCCACTGCTGCCCGTCGTCGGAGACCTGGATGGTGAAAAGCAGCGCGTACGCCGTCTCCCACAGCAATTCCACGCGATCGAAACTCTTGGCCGAACCCAGGTCGACCTGAATCCACTCGTTGTCGTCGTACTGCGAGGACCAGCGCGTGCGATCGTTGCCGTCGATCGCCTGTGCGGCCGGGCTGCCGTCGTCCGACGACGCGGTCGCGGTCCCGGAGCGAGCAAGATCGACATCGGCATGCGCCGAGTCCTTGATCGCCAAGGTCCACAGCGAATAGCCCCAGCCAGTCGCGCGACGCCGTCCCTGGATGCGCAAGTAACGGGCTGTCTGCCGCGGGATGTCCACGGTCTGGGCGGCGCTGTTGGTCGCCGGGTCGATGACGATCGGAAGGTCGTAGCTGTAGGCGAACTCGCGGATCCCGAACGTCGTCGTCCGGCTGTCGCTGACCGCGGATCCGATCGCGGCCGTGAACGTGAGCTCCTGGAGCGTGGGGTCGCCGTACCCGTTCGGCCACCAGAGCTTCGGGTTCTCGACAACCACAGGATCGAATGCCACGTCGATGCCGGCGCCCGCCTGGAGAGTGACGGTCTTCGTCGCGGAGAGCCCATCGAAGGCGGTCTTCACCGTGACGGTCCGGGCCGTGGTCGCCGCATTGCGGACCGGGATCGTGATCGCAACGGTCGCGCGGTCCACGCTCGCCACCTTCGTCACCACCCGGGCGTCACCCAGTACGGCGTCCCCGGTGAAGCGCAGCCGGACGTGGTTCCAAATCCCGGCGGCGCGGTCGCGGACGGCCGGCATCCAGTCCCAACCGGAGGCAGCCAGCAGCGTCGGCGAGTCCAAGTACAACGTCGCGGACTGGACGAACGAATTGCCGGAATCACCTTTGTCACCGGCGGTTCCGGGGTGCGGCATCGGGGTGATCTTCACCGCGAGCGCGTTCTTCGCCGTCAACGCCGCGGTCACATCGAAGGATGCCCGGGCGAACGGATGCTTCACCGTTCCAACCTGCGTGCCGTTGAGCCAGACATCGCCCTGATGGTTGATCCCGTCGAACTCGAGCCATGCCCGCGACCGCGAGGCCACCGGTCGGTCGAACTTGCGGTGGTACCACCACGCGTGCCGGCTGAGCGCCTCCGGGATCTCGAGGTTGTTCATCCCCTCGACGGGATCCGGTAAATGCCCCTGCTCCACAAGCGATCCGAGCACAGTGCCCGGCACGGTCGCCGGTAGCCAGGTCGACGTGTCCTGCGCCGGCTGCGCGAGTACGGCGCCATCGGTCGCGCCGGCGAAGTCATCCATCGTGAGCGTCCACCCGGACTCGATCGGGAACGTCCCGTCATCGGCCTTCCGCAATGCCGGCGGCTTGTCGGTGTGCCGGCCCCAGTCGGTCCAGCCCGTGGCCGGCGGGCGGGATGCGTTCGTACTGCCGTAGACCTGGAATCCGTTCAGGCCAAGGGCATTCGCGTTCGCCTGGCGGGTGCTGGTGAGCCGGACATACTGCGCGGTGACCGGGGTATCCAGCGCGATGTCGACCGTACCGCCGGGGCTGTTCGTCGCCTCATGCACCGTGTGCCAGGAGGCGCCGTCCGTCGACGTGTCCACCCGGAAGTCCAACGGCGAACTCGACAGCAACTCCTGACCGGTCGTGTTCCCGTACGGATTGCCGCCGGAGAAGTCGAACGCCGGATCCTGCGCCGTCGCCTCGAATGTGAGCCGCACAGCCTCGACCCGGCAGCGTCCCTGCAGGTCGACCACGATCCACTGCGGATCGCTGCCGGCCGCTCGCCATCCCGAGCCACGCACGCCCGGAACGGCCAGCCCGTCGACCACGAACTCCGGCGGGGTCGCGGCGTACGCGCTCGACGACGCCCGAACCGGCCGATAGCGGGCCAGATCCGTCGCCGAAGACGCTGCTGCCGGAACGGCCCGGGCGTCAAGTGCCGGCAGGGTCAGGCTGGCGAGCAGACCACTGCTCGCGGCCAGGAAGGTCCGGCGGGATACGGGATCGATCGACACGAGGGCCTCCCAGGGCGGCGGGATAATTCGGAATTAACAGCCACCCGGAAGTTACTTGAACCGATAAAATATGTCTAGGGTCGGTGCGCTTACGGCTTGCTCATCGCGCCAGATACTTGCGGACGTCGTCGGCGACCTGGGCGCGGTTGGCCATCCCGTACTTGCGCAGGATCGCGCTGAGGTGGGTCTTGACCGTGTTGAGGCTGATGCCGAGCTCGGCGGCGAGCTGATCGTTGTCCAGACCGTCGACGAGCAGTACGGCGACGCCCTGCTGAGCCTTGGTCAGGCTCGTGAACCGCCGTTCCGGAGCCTCGTCGGTCTCCATCAACATCTCGATCAGCTCGGACTGGATGTGTTCGGTGGCGTCGACGATCCGGGACAGATGAGTGTGAACGGAGGCACCCACGTCGGGCTCGTCCATCGCCTCGGCCGCGATCTCCCGGATCGACGCGACCCGGTGCGTCAGGTACTCCATCACGTGATCCGAAGTCAGCAGGTTCGGCCCGGTGTCACCGGCCGGCAGCCGTCGCAGCGCCTCCCGGTCCTCGCCTTCGCGAGTGAGCACCCGTTCCACCAGCGCACACAGCCACTCGAACGCCCGAACGGCGTTGTCGTCGTAGCTCTTCGGCGCGTAGCTCTGCATCGACAGCATCCCGAACAGCTGATCTGGCCCGTCCTTCACCGGCCGGAAGATCGGCACCGTCACCACGTCCTCCGACCGCCGGTCGGCATCGCCCAGTGGGAGGCCGGCGTGCAGCGCGGAGCCACCGTCGTACGCGATCCGATAGCTCGCCCGATGCTTGAGCAGCCAGGCGGTCTGGCCGTTCGGACCGAAGATGTGCGTGTCCGGATCGACGTACCGGCCGTCGTCGTACGCGTAGGGGTAGCGGACCCGGTTGGTGCCTTGCAGGAAGCCGACGAAGAACGCGTCGACCCGGGCGATCTTCCCGGCGACCACCCGGACGTAGTCGTACAGACCGTAGTGGTCGGCACGGAACGATGCCTCGATCTTGTGATACGCCTCGCGGAGGATGATCGCGGTCTCCGCGTCCACCCGCAACGGGGCGGCCTTGTCTGCCTCCACGACGCCGGCGCTCCCCACGGACCCTGGTGTATCGATCACTCGACTATGCCGCCAGGTATAGCGCCTTGGGAAGGCCATTCGGTGTCATTCCGGGCCATCTGGAGGGCAGACTGCAGTCGCGGGTGGTGTGGGAGTTCCCGAGTCGCCCTCCCAAGCCTCGGCCGAACCCCGCCCCACCACCCGCGACCACGTTCAGGACACCCGAGACGAAGCCCCGCGTCGATCGATCCCACGCCCCCTGCGAGATCGGCGACTCCCCCGGCAGATCCTCTGAGTGTCCTTCCCCTCCACCCCGCTGACTACACGGTGCCACCGATCACCGTCCGTGCCTATCGCCCTCGGCATGAGATTGTTGTGCACTCAACCTCACCCGAGGGATGAGGGCCACCAGGTACGCCGGTGCCGGCGCGGACGACGCCGTACGTCGTAGTCGTTGTCACCAACTGGTGTCGAGTGGCTTGCCCTCGGCGTACCCGGCGGCGGTCTGGAGGCCGACCACCGCGCGTTCGTGGAACTCGGCCAGGTCGGCGGCGCCGACGTACGTGCAGGAGCTGCGGATGCCAGAGACGATCGAGTCCAGGACGTCCTCGACACTCGGCCGCTCAGGGTCGAGGTACATCCGGGCGGTCGAGATTCCCTCGCCGAAGAAGCCCTTCCGGGCCCGCTGGAACGGTGAGTCGTCGGCCGTGCGGGACCGAACCGCCCGCGCCGACGCCATCCCGAAGCTCTCCTTGTAGATCCGGCCGTCGCTGTCGCGATGCGGATCCCCCGGCGACTCGTACGTCCCCGCGAACCACGACCCGATCATCACGCTCGACGCGCCCGCGGCGAGCGCGAGCGCCACATCGCGCGGATGCCGCACGCCGCCATCGGCCCAGACATGCACACTCCAGCACGGCGGAGAACTGCGGACGACCGACAGCAGTCTGCATCCGCGTCGTACACATCGCACCCGGACCGACGCCGACCTTGACGATGTCCGCACCGGCCTGCACGAGATCGCTCACGCCCTCGGCCGTGACCACGTTGCCGGCCACGATCGGGACGTCGGGGTCGAGCGCGCGGACCTGCTCGAGCACCTCGAGCATCCGCTCCTGGTGACCGTGGGCGGTATCGATGACCAGCACGTCGATGCCCACGTCCAGCAGGGCTTTCGCCTTCTGCTCGGCGTCACCGTTGATCCCGATCGCGGCGGCGACCCGGAGCTTTCCCTGCGCATCAAGGGCCGGTTCGTACAGCGTGGCCCGGAGTGCCCGCTGTCGGGTCAGGATGCCGACGATGGTGCCATCGTCGTCCACGACCGGCGCGAGTCGATGCCGGCCGTCATGCAGCTGGTTGAACGCAGTCTCCGGGTCGATCCCGGCCGGCACTGTCAGCAGCTCGCGGGACATGACGCCGTCGACCTGGGTGAACCGGTCGACGCCAGAGCAGTCCGCCTCGGTGACGACACCGACCGGCCGGCCGCGGTCGACCACGATCACCGCGCCATGACCACGCTTCGGCAACAGGTTCAGCGCCTCACCCACGGTCCCGGTCGGCGGCAGGACCAGCGGAGTGTCATGCACAGGATGCCGCTGCTTGATCCAGGCAACAACCTCGGCCACGACGTCCACCGGGATGTCCTGCGGAATCACCGCGAGCCCACCACACCGCGCCATCGTCTCAGCCATCCGCCGCCCCGACACGGCCGTCATATTCGCCGCGACCACGGGTATCGACGTACCACTCCCGTCACTCGTCGACAGATCCACATCGAGGCGGGACGCGACCTTGGACCGGTTCGGCACCAGGAAGACGTCGCTGAAGGTCAGATCCCCCGCAGGCTCCCGATCATGATGAAACCGCATGGAAATCCCCTTCAAACGAACGAACAAACTCCGCCAGCCTGTCACGCAGACCCACGCCGGACAAGGTTGGTCACCGCACGTGTCCGGCTTGGGCCTGACCTGCCAAAGGGTTCGTACGACGGACGCCGAATCCGGATGCCGCCAACGGGCGTGACGTGGCCAACGGCACCTGCCCGGGAAACGCATGAGCAATAGCCCGGTTCGCATCGAGCTCGGCCTGACGCTGAGCCTGGTTCTGCTTGAGGCTGGGCACCCGATCACCGAACGCATTCAGACCCGGCTGCCGGTCATGGAGATTGCGATTGAGACGCGCACACGTGTGCTCGTAGATGTTGCCGGCGCCCTGTCGCGGTTTGACAGCCAGTAACTCCCGCCGAGGAAGCCCACCGGGCTCCGCGGCCGGCATCTCCCGAAACACCAACCGATAGTCCGCCTTCTGCTCCGGGTCCGACTGCAGATAAAGGGTCACGCAGTCCCGCAGATCCCCCTTCCCAGATTCATACCCGAGCGCATGGCGCCCGTCCGTTGTCCCGTCCGCGAGGTCCTCCATCTGCATCAGCACTCGACGATGCACATACCCGGCAGGGCTCCGGGGGTTCTGCTCTGCGGCGGCCGCGAGCCGCATCAGATCGACCGCGAACTCTTTGCCGATGACAACCTCGTACCGCGTCGTATTCTCGGTCACGACGAGTCGTCTTCTCGCCGCGCTCGCTCCGCCTCCTCGCGCCTCTCCTGCCGAATCTCCTCGAGCACCTGCTGGGAGTGAGGCCCCATCATCTCCGCGATCTCGTCGACGGTCATCGCGCGGCTGGTCGGCAAGGGCTCCGAGGCGTACACACGGCGGGTCGGATCGTCGATCGTCCCAAGGGGTGGCTCGTCGTCGCCGCGGAGCTGACGGTACTGCGAGGTCGACATGATGACGGCCTCCGGCTCACCGCCATCACCCCACACCACCGGCGCGAACGCCTCGTCCCGGATGGCGCCCACCATCGACACCAGTTCCGCCGCCACGGTCTCGGTCGCCACCACCTCTGGACGGCGCTCGAACTTCAACTCCCCGCCGAGTTCCTCGAACTGGTCATACGTCAGCAGCACCGCCTCCGCCACGCCCGCGTCGCCGAAGCTGAACGCCATCGTCCGCCCACACCGAAACCGCGACAGCACTCCCGCGACATCCCGCCGTACGTCCTCAACCGACCGAATGCCAGAACCATCAGTACCCATGCCCCGACTCTACGAGCCCACGACCGAACTCAGCCCAACTTATCCACAGCCCACCGAACCGTTTCCAACCAACTACAGCACTGTGGATAACCCGACCGGCGAACACCCTCCGTGTGCAACCCTTACACCACCAGTACCAACGAACGGAGCCCGCGGCGATCGGCGGCGTTGCGATCGGCACGGTCGACCGGATCGAGTGGGCGATGGGTGCGGGGGAGTCCGTCAGCTGCAAGGGTTCCGGTACGCCGTTCACCAGGGCGATGGCTGTTGGGAAGTCTTTCAGTCGCTCGATCCCGCTGCAGATCACCGACCTGCGACCGGTGCTCGTCGACCCGAACGGCGGTTCGAGTATGCCCTCGGTCCCACCGCGGTCCTGCGGAAACTGAAACCGGCTCCCCCCTGACAGGAGGAGCCGGTTCGGGGTGCAGATGCTTACCGCAGGTCGAAGCGGTCCAGCTCCATTACCTTGGTCCAGGCGGCGATGAAGTCGGCAACGAACTTGTCCTTCGCGTCGTCGCTGGCGTAGACCTCGGCGACGGCCCGGAGCTCGGAGTTCGAGCCGAAGACCAGATCGGCGCGGGTGCCGGTCCACTTGACCTCGCCGCTCGCGTCGCGGGCCTCGAAGGTCTCCTGGCTCTCGTCCGTGGACTTCCACTCGGTGCTCAGGTCGAGCAGGTTCGCGAAGAAGTCGTTGGTGAGCGCGCCCGGCGTCTCGGTGAGCACGCCGAACTTCGAGCCGTCGTAGTTCGCGCCGAGAACGCGCAGGCCGCCGACCAGGACGGTCAGCTCCGGTGCACTCAGCGTGAGCAGGTTGGCCTTGTCGAGCAGCAGGTACTCGGCCGGGTAGCGGTTGCCCTTGCCGTAGTAGTTACGGAAGCCGTCGGCGTTCGGCTCGAGCGCGGCGAACGACTCGACGTCGGTCTGCTCGGCGGTCGCGTCCGTACGACCAGGGGTGAACGGTACGACGACGTCGTACCCGGCGGCCTTCGCGGCGACCTCCACACCCACGCCACCGGCCAGCACGATCACGTCAGCCAGCGAGACCGGCTTCCCGAATCCCTGCTGCACACCCTCGAGCGCCCGCAGCACCTGCGCCAGCTCGTCGGGGTTGTTGACCTCCCAGCCGGACTGCGGCTCGAGGCGGATGCGGGCGCCGTTCGCGCCACCACGCTTGTCGGTACCGCGGAACGACGATGCCGACGCCCATGCCGTCGAGACCAACTGCGCCACCGACAGCCCGGATGCGGCGATCTGCGCCTTCAGCGCGTCGATGTCGGCGGCGCTGAGCGCCTCGCCCGTCGCGGCCGGCAGCGGGTCCTGCCAGATCAGCACCTCGCTCGGAACCTCCGGGCCAAGGTAGCGGACGACCGGGCCCATGTCGCGGTGGGTCAGCTTGAACCAGGCCCGCGCGAACGCGTCCGCAAACTCGGCCGGGTTGTCCTTGAAGCGGCGCGAGATCGGCTCGTAGATCGGGTCGAAGCGCAGCGCCAGGTCGGTCGTGAGCATCGTCGGCTTCTGCTTCTTGGCCGGGTCGTACGCGTTCGGGATGATCTCCGGCGCGTCCTTGGCGACCCACTGGTTCGCACCGGCCGGGCTCTTGGTCAGCTCCCACTCGTAGCCGAACAGGATCTCGAAGAAGTCGTTGCCCCACTTGGCCGGCGTGGTCGTCCAGGTGACCTCGAGGCCGCTGGTGATCGCGTCCGGACCCTTGCCGCTCTGGTACGTGTTGCGCCAGCCGAGGCCCTGGTGGTCGATCGGCGCGCCCTCGGGCTCGACACCGACGTACTCCTCCGCGTCGGCCGCGCCGTGCGTCTTGCCGAACGTGTGGCCACCGGCGATCAGCGCGACGGTCTCCTCGTCGTTCATCGCCATCCGGCCGAACGTCTCGCGGATGTCGCGGGCCGAGGCGACCGGATCCGGGTTGCCGTTCGGGCCTTCGGGGTTCACGTAGATGAGGCCCATCTGGACCGCGCCGAGCGGCTTCTGCAGCTCGCGGTCACCGGAGTAACGCTCGTCGCCCAGCCAGGTCGTCTCGGGACCCCAGTAGACGTCCTCTTCCGGCTGCCACACGTCCTCGCGGCCACCGGCGTACCCGAAGGTCTTGAAGCCCATCGTCTCCAGCGCCACGTTGCCGGTGAGGATCAGCAGGTCGGCCCAGGAGATGCTCTGGCCGTACTTCTTCTTCACCGGCCAGAGCAGCCGGCGGGCCTTGTCCAGGTTCGCGTTGTCCGGCCAGCTGTTCAGCGGCGCGAACCGCTGCTGCCCGGCACCCGCGCCACCACGGCCGTCACTGATCCGGTAGGTGCCGGCGCTGTGCCAGGCCATCCGGATCATCAGCGGGCCGTAGTTCCCGAAGTCGGCCGGCCACCAGTCCTGGGACGTCGTCAGCACCTCGGCGATGTCGGCCTTCACGGCGGCCAGGTCGAGGCTGTTGAACGCCGCGGCGTAGTCGAAGGACTCGCCCAGCGGGTTCGCGACGGCCGGGTTCTTGGCCAGGATCCGCAGGTTCAGCTGGTTCGGCCACCAGCCGCGGTTGGCGTCGCCGCTGGTCGGGTGCACGCCCTGGCCGTGCGCCACCGGGCAGCCGCCGGCGGCCTGTGCGGTCTCTTCGCCGCGGCTCTCCTCGCTACCTTCACCCGGCAGCGGCTCGTGGCGCTCGTCGTTCTCGGACATCTGATTCCTTCCAGGACTGGACGTATGAGTTGATGGAAGTCAGGTCGTTGCGCACTCGGCGCAGAGTCCCCAGTAGATGACCTCGGCCTCGTCGATGACGAACCCGTGGTCCTCGGACGCGGTCAGGCAGGGGGTGTGCCCGACCGCGCAGTCGACGTCGGCGATGGCTCCGCACGACCGGCAGACGGCGTGATGGTGGTTGTCCCCGACCCGCGACTCGTACCGCGCCACCGATCCCAGCGGCTGGATCCGCCGGAGCAGGCCGGCCGTGGTCAACGTGTTCAGCGAGTCGTACACCGCCTGGTGCGAGACCTCGGGAATTTCGTTGCGCACGGCACCTATCAGCGAATCCGTGTCGGCGTGCGGATGCGCGTACACCGCGGTCAGCACGGCCACCCGCGGCCGGGTCACCCGCAACGATGCCCCGCGCAACAACTCCCGCAGATCCTCCACCGTCGGCACGTCGAGCAGTCTGGCGCGTTTTCTGGAATGAGTCAAGAATAGTTGACGCGATTCTCAAGGTGAGACATCGGGGTGTCCGGACTCGCGAGGACCGCGCGTCAGCGGGCCAGGTAGCGTCGTACGTCCTGGGCGACCTGGATGCGGCTACCCATGCCGTACTTGCGCAGGATCACGCCCAGATGTGTCTTCACCGTCGGCAGTCTGACGCCCAGCTCCGCCGCCAGCGCTTCGTTGTCGAGGCCTTGCACCAGGAGCAGCGCAACCCGCTGCTGAGCGTCGGTGAGCGAGAGGAAGCGGCGTTCGGGTCCTTCGTCGACGTCGAGCATCATCTCGACCAGCTCGGACTGCGTCTGCTCCGCCGTACGGACGATGCCGGCCAGGTAGCCGTGGAGCGGTTCCGCTCTGGCCTCCGGCTCGTCCAGAGCGCGATCGGCGAGCCCCCGCAGTACGGCGATCTTGTTGGACAGGTACTCCATCACGTGATCGGAGGTCAGCAGATTCGGCGTCTCGTCACCGGCCGGCAGGAGTCTGAGCGCCTCGCGATCTTCGACTTCCCGGGTGAGCACCTTGGCCAGTGCACCGGCCAACCACTCGAACGCCCGGACGACGTTGTCGTCGTACACCTCGGGTTTGTAGCTGTAGGTCGCCAACATCCCGAAGAGATGATCGCGACCTTCCTTCGTACGGCGGAACATCGGCACGATCACCGCGTCCTCGGAGCGGCGGCTCACGTCTCCACACGGGATGCCCGCGTTGAGCGTGGCGCCGTTGTCGTACCCGAATCGGTAGGTCTGCCGTCTGTTCAGCAACCACGCGGTCGGCCCGTTCGGACCGAAGGTGTGGCTCGACGGATCGTCGTACTTGCCGTCCTCGTAGCCGTACGGGTACCGCACTCGATCGGCTCCTTGCAGGAACCCCACATAGAACGTGTCCACCGGCGCGAGCTTCGTCGCGACCCCACGGACGTATTCGTAGAGCCCGTAGTGATCGCCGCGCGGCATCGCCTGGATCTTGTGATACGCCTCGCGCAGGATCAGCGCCGTACCTGCGTCAACTCGCACTACCACTTGCCTCGCCCCCTGCTTGCCCCTCGCCCCTGAGGTGGATCCTTGCCTCAGGGACGGATGGCAAACCTGGTGCTAGCCGGCCGCGACGGGCGCCGGGGTGGTGCGGTGTTGCGCGGCGACCGCGGCCCGGCGGGAGCTGCGGAAGACGCTGATGCTGGCCGCGAGAGTCCAGAGGCTCCACAGTGCGCCCATGCTGGCCGTCGTACCCCAGCCTTGGACTGCGTAGAAGTGCGACGGGTCGTCACCGGAGTAGATGGCCGGGACGAACGCGAGGTTGATCGCGGCCAGCACGAACGCGGACCAGCCGACCCACTTCGACAGGATCCGCAGCCGGTACACGACGATGCCGAGTGCGATCAGGAACAGTGCCATCAGCAGGCGGGAGATGAGCCCCTGCATCAGGTACTGCGCGGCCGCGAACGGCCCTTCCTTCGTGGTGTCGATCGGGTGATCGACCGAGATGGCGGCGCCCGCCTCCATCGACTGCGGCACGAACACCATCGCCACCCACAGCAGTCCGGCCACCTGGATCACGTTGGAGATCCAGTCCGACGCGACGTCGACCTGATGGATCAGCTGCCGCAGGCCGGTGAAGAACAGGATGTAGAACACGCAGCCCACGATGCCGATCAGGCTGCGGGTCAGGATGTCCCAGTCCGGCGGAGCGCCGGGGTAGAGGAAGTACAGCGGGACCTGAACGACGATCAGCGCGCTCGCGATGATCCCGAACAGCCCCGCATATCTGCGAACCAAGGCTTCGGACATGGTCTTGTCCCCTCTTGACAAGTGAACTGGTTGACGAGACGTCTCGTCTCACCACGAGACGCTAAGTCTCGTCCCAGGTCACTGTCAAGACACAACGTCTCGTCTTGTGTAAACTCCGGAGACATGGCCACCCCGAACCCCGAACGCCGTAGCGAGCGCGCCCGGAGCGCGATCATGGAAGCCGCCCTGGAGCTCTGCCAGGAGCACTCCTACGGCGGCCTCACGATGGAGGGCATCGCGAAACGTGCAGGGGTCGGCAAGCAGACGATCTACCGCTGGTGGCCCTCGAAGGCCGCGATCCTGCTGGAGGCCCTGCAGGAACGCGGCGGCAGCACCCTGAACTTCCCCGACACCGGCGACCTCCGCGCCGACCTCCGCACCCAGATGAACCAGGTCGTCGCGGCATTCTCCAGCCCGACCTTCGCCGCCTACAGCAAAGGCCTGATCGCCGCCGCCCAAAGTGACCCCGACATCGCGTCAGCCGTCGTCGCCAGCATCATCAAACCCCGCGTAGACCTCTGCGTGGACCGCCTGGAAAAATCCCAGAAAGCCGGCGAAATCCGCCCGGAAGTAAACCTCCCGGACCTCGTCGAGTTGATCTACGCCCCCCTCTACTACCGCCTACTCCTCCACACCCGCCCAGTATCAGAAAGCCAGGTCGAGACAATCCTCGACCTGGCTTTCGACGGCGCTTCTTGAGCCGACCTGACTTCGTTCGTCCCGGTAGGGTGGCTATCTACCGATCGCGGTTGCCGCTTGCTCGGCGACCCGGATGCTCTTGGAGAGCGACACGGTGTTCCCGATGCCATGGAATGCTCTCGACGCCCCCCTGTCGCCGAGAGCGATGAGCGTTACCTCCCGATGCTGCTCACGATCGAAGACATACACCTGGACCGCCCACGCACCGGTGAGCGTTTGTTTGTCTGCCACCAGTTCGACATCGGCCGGCGCTTCGGTATCCAGCAAGCCATTCGTGTTCGATTGGATGGGACTGAGATTCGCTCCCCTGAAAACATCCGCCAGGATCTGCTTGATCCTGGCAACGGGAGTCGAGGTCTTGAACGAGATTTCGTGTTCTTTCATTTCCCAACCTCTGCAGTGATTCGATCCGCTAGCGGCGGTCGGCGTACTTCTCGAAGACCTTCTCGCGGTTGTTGCATTTGTCCGCACGGTTCTGGCAGGCGTAATAGACCCAGCGTCCTTCGGGCTGGTCGTCCTCACGCTCGGCGTACATGTAGTAGCCGCAGACCCGGCATTTCATCCCCTTGGCCACAAAGCCCCCTCAGGCTTGGATTCGCTTCCGCCCGGTTTCCCCCCGAGCCACACCTAGCATCGAGTGGCGGTCACGCTCAGTCAACGGCCTTAGAGAGCGACCTGAGTCTCCCTACCGCCCGGGCTGGACGCCGGCGTTCAGGGCCGCTCGGGAGGTCTGGCCAGGACTCTCGCCGGTGTCGATGACGCCGAGGGTGAAGGCGACGACGGCGTCCGCGAAGAGGCTCGCGTCGTCTGAGCGGCAGGCTTGCATCTGGTCGGCCTGGACGCGGGAGCGCAGCAGGAAGCCGTCGAGCATCGACTGGATCGTCAGGCCGTAGCGTTCGATGGTCCAGCCGGGGCGCATCGAGACGCCGAAGGCGGCGAAGAGTTGTGCGTAGCCTTCGTACCAGGGCGCGAGCGATCTGAGCATGTCCTCGACGATCGCGGCCTTCAGCTGTGGATGCTGTTCGAGCAGCGGCCCGATATGCAGCAGCAGAAACGAACGAGGGTAGGACAAGAGGCTCTCGAGCATCGCGTCACAGAATCGCGCGATCGCCTGCCCGAGGTCCTGCGACTCCGCGAGACTCGCCATGTCTGCCAACTGCAAGTCCGGATTCGCGTTCGGCGCATCCCGGTAGAGCATGGTGTGAATCACCGCATCGTTGACGAAGTCCTCCTTGGACTCCCACCGGTTGTCGAACGACTTGCGGCTCACCCCCTGGCCCCCGCCGTCCCGGGCAAGCCGAACCACGTCTTCCTTCCGGAGCCACTCCAAGGTCGCCGGAAAGTCGATCGCACTCAACCGCCGCGGCCGCTCCTCCGGCGACGTCACAAACATCGCATCAATCAACTGCGCCGCCGCATCCAAGAACTGCCTCGCGCTGGCATCGTCGGTAACGGCCCTAGGTCGTGGCACAACCCATCCCTCCTCCGCGCACTGCACAGCCCCGCGGATTCAGAACCACTACACAACCAGGCCTCCGCCGTGTCCATCATCCGAAGGATGACTTCGCTGGACCAAACCCTGCAGGAGTATGTCGACCACTCGTTCGATCCAGTCGTTGTCGCTGGGTTGACGCAGCATCAATGCCCGGAAGTGCGGTGGTGCGACGAGTAGTTCGAGGGCGAGTTGGTGGTCGGTGTCGGCGGGGAGTTCGTGCCGGTCGATGGCGCGGTCGATGATCGCGCGGGTGGCGTCGTACCGGCCTTGCCAGAACTGGGCGCGGCTGTCGGCGAGAGCGGGGTCATCGTCGGCCGCGGCCATGGCGTGCGCGAGGGCGGTGCCCAGCGGCGAGTCCAGGTAGGCCACGACCAGACGGGCAAACGCGATCATGTCGTCGCGAACGTTTCCGGTGTCGGGGGTCGGGAGTCGTTCCTGGCTGTTGGTCAGGAGCGCGTCGAGGACCAGGTTCTGCACCGGGCCCCAGCGCCGGGAGATCGAGGTGGCGTGCACGCCCGACCGGCGGGCGATCTCGCTCACGGTCACGGCGTCGGGGCCGTGTTCGGCGAGTGCGTCCAAGGTTGATCGCAGGACGTCGGCACGGATCCGCGCCGACCGGCCGCCGGGGCGGCGGGCTACCTCGTTCGCACTCACCTCTCCACCTTAACGCTCGGATGTTGCGTTTGCACCCAAGGGCGCGTACGGTCACTTAAGGCAACATACCTGCGTTAGCGGAAGAGGTCGACATGCCCTGGCCGCTGGACCCGTCCGAGCTGTTCGGCGAGCGGTATCCGCAGATGATCAACACCGGCCTGCCGGCGGCGGACGTCGAGGCCGTGCGCGCCGCGATCACCGACATGTGGGCCGACGCCCCGGGCGGCTGGGTGCACGAGTGGTCGACCCTGGGTCGCTCGTACACCGAGGCCGGCTCGCACCAGTTGGCCGCGCTGGCCTACGGCTGGGCCAAGTTCCCCTCGCTGGCCGACGAGCCCAAGCGTGTTGCCCTGGGCAACCAACTCGCGCAGTACGAGCTCGCTTCTCCGGACTTCGGCGTGGACTTCCGGCGGGATGTTCTCGAGTTGCCGTACCAGGGCGGTACGACGCGAGTGCCGGTGCACGTGTTCGCGCCGTACGAGCTGCCGTCCGACGCCCCGGTCGTGATCGCCAGCGGCGGCGTGGACAGCTGGAAGATGGACATGCACCAGCTGTTCGTCGGGACCGCGGCGCAGCTGGGCGTGCGGGTGCTGGCGTTCGACATCCCCGGCACCGGGGAGTCAGCGGTACCGATGTCCGCCGAGGGCGGCGCCGAGATCGTCCGCGGCCTGATCGCCCACGCCCGGACCCTCGGGAACGGCGTTGTCGCGCACTTCGGCATCTCGATGGGCGGCTACTACTCGGCCCGCTCCGGCCTGGCCGGTGAGGTCGACGCGGCCGTGGTGCTCGGCGGGCCGGTCGAGGCCGCGTTCACCGGAGAAGGTCCGAGCCACTTCGGCATGGCCGACATCGTCGGCAACGCCCTCGGCTTCGACCAGCCCGCAACCCCAGAGGGTTTGGCCACGAGCATCGCGAACTTCTCCCTACGCCCGCTGCTCGACCAGGACCTCAACGCCCCGATGCTCGTCATCAACGGCGCCGACGACGTCCACGTCCCCCAGCACGACACCCTGGTCTTCGAGGGCCGCCGAGCCACGGTCGTCGACCTGATCCCCAACACCGGCCACTGCGCCACCACCAAACTCCCCCAAGCCACAGCCACAATCGCCACCTGGCTCAAACAAACCCTCGCGATCTAGCCCACAGGTTCGTTCAGCAATTCGTTGCCGGAGCGGTCGAAGTAGGCGATGGTCAGGAGGTCGGTGTCGAATACCCATTTCTCCACACCGCTCCTGGCCAGCCCTTCGGACATCTCCACGTAGCTGGTCTGCTGCCGAAGATGCCCAAGGAACCCGTCCCGATCGCTCACCTCTGCGACCGTCAGGAGGTCATGCGCGGCCGGCGTCGTCACGGTGTAACCATCCGCTCCGCGATACACGGTATGCCCGTCCGAAAGATATGACTCGGCCTTCTGTACGCCGATCTCCCGCAATGCCAGCAAATAGGCCCCAAGAGTGTCCGCAGAACCGAGCCGGTCATGAATTTCGTTGACTTGGTCGAGGGTGAACATGCACCGAATCATAGAGGTGATGGTCAGGCAAAGGTGCGTTCGGCGATGAGTAGCGCTTTGCGCATTGCTGCTTCGTAGTCCGATGTCTCGGCGTCGGGGTGGTCCGCGTTGAACGCGTAGTACTCCGCTGCCACCCGCAGGGCGGTGTGGATCATTGCGGCCTGCACGGTGACGGTCAGGTCGGGGGTGGGTAGGCCGGCGCGGCGCGCGAGTGCTTCGGCGAACGCGGGCTCGGCGTGCCGATGTGCTTCGAGCCAGACCGCCCGCAGGCCCGGCTCGGTCCTGGTCAGGCGCACGAGTTGCACCATCGTCGTACGGTCGGCGACATTGTCGTGAAGCCCGATCGTGTCGAACACTCCGGCCATGGTCTGATCGCTGGGCCAGGACTCCAAGAACCCGGCGATCAGTTCGACCACGCCGGTCAGCAGAGGCGTGACACAGCTTTCCTTGGTCGGGAAGTACCGCCACAACGTGCGGGACGAGATGCCCGCCGCCGCAGCGATCTCCTCGGCCGAAGTCGCCGCGACCCCCTTCGCGAGGAACAGCTCCACCGCCGCCCGCGCAACCTCCAAGCGCGTCTCGGCTCGACGCCGTTCCGTGAGCGGCGGCCGCCCTGTTCGACTAGGCATCTACGCGGCGACGCCCTGGGGCAGCAACGCCTCGGCGAGCTGCCGCCAGCGCGGCATGGTCGAGCGGCCCAGCTCAGGGGCGAGGACCTGGATGGCGACGTGGTCGGCACCGGCGTCGAGGTGGCCGTGGAGCTTGCCGGCAATCGTGTCCAGGTCGCCCCAGATAACGAGGTCGTCGACGAGCCGATCGCTGCCACGCCCGCCGTCGATGTCGTCCTCGGTGTAGCCCAGGCGCAGGAACTTGGCGATGTTGTACTTCTGCGTGAAGTACATGTGCAGGTGCTCACGAGCGATCGACCGCGCCACGTCCGCGTCGGTCTCGAACAGCACCGCCTGCTCGACACCGAGGAAGGGCTTGGCCCCCAGCACCTCCCGCGCCTGTGCGGTATGCCCCACAGTCACGTGATAGGTGTGCGCGCCATCGGACCGGTCGCGTGCCAACTCGAGCATCTTCGGACCGTACGCCGCCAGCACCCGTCGTACCGGCATCCCGGGCGGAGGGTTGGCGCTGGACGTTGCGTCCAGACCATCGAGGTACTCACCCATCGCCTGCAACGGCTTCATGCCGGGCCGAGGATCCCCGAAACCGAGTCCGAGCAAGTGGCGGCCCGGGTAGGCGTCGGCCAGAAGCACCGCAGCACCCTGCGTCCATCGCGGCTCACGCGCCCCGATCTTCGCGATCCCGTTGACGACGGCCATCCGTTCGGTGCTGGCGAGCAGGAACCCAGCGTGCGTCAGAGCCTCCCGCCCACCACCCTCAGGAAACCAGAGCGCGGACCACCCGAGCGCTTCCAGCTCCTGCACGGATTCCCGCACCACACTCGCAGACTGAAACTCGAAGTCGAACGTCCAGATCCCGAACGGCCCAAGATCCATCCCGTCGATCGCGCTCACGCATGTCCTCCTGGTCGGCCGATTGACTTTCTGTCACTCACCGCCAGTATGTCACTGACTGCCAAACACTCAACGCAGTGGTCGAGGCGGAGCAATTCGGGTCAGGGCGTAGTACGCGCTGACTCCGACAACGACGTGCATGACCAGCAGGACCGCTACCCCGGCCGGCGACTCCCCGGCGACCAGCAGGGCGATGTCGGCCAGCATCGATACCGGGACGATGATGACGGCCAGCTTGCGCAGCAGCTCGGTCGGCTCGGCGGACTTGGCGGCGATGACCCCCCAGGCGACCGAGGCACCGACGATGCCGATGAACGTCAGGAAGATGTAGGCGCCGGGCTGGAATCCCCGGAAATCATCGGAGACCGAGAACACCGACTTGCCGATCAGCGCGAGCAAGGTGTTGCCGAGACTCGCGACCACGATGGCCAGTACGGCGGCGCCGACGAGCTTGCCGGGATGCGGGGAGCGGGTGCGAATACCGTCGACCGCGGAGAGAGCAGACACGAAGAACCTCCTGGGAGCAGTCCGGTCGATCCGGACTCTTCTGCCAGGAAACGGGTTCAGCCTCCGAACGACATCGGCGCCACCTCAGAGTCTGCTCGGAGCCCGGCTCCCGTCGTACCGTCGCCCAACGCGGTCGGGCTCGGCGCCGCGGGGATCACCACCCTGAGCCAGGCGCCACCGCGATGCGGCACCACAGTCGCGGAGCCGTGATGGGCGGCAACGATGGCTGCCACGATGCTGAGCCCCAGACCGCTGCCCTCTCCCGTACCTGTCACACGATGCCGGGCGCTGTCGGCGCGATAGAAGCGTTCGAAGACCTTGTCCGCCTGGTCGGGCGCGATCCCCGGGCCCTGATCGATGACGTCGACGAGTTCGTCGTACCCCTCACGGCTGACTCGGACCTCGGCCGCGGTGCCTGCGGGCGTATGCGCGCGGACGTTCGCCAGCAGGTTCCCCAGCACCTGGCTCAGCCGGTGCTCGTCCCCGACGATCGGGTGGGCGCCGGATTCGATGATCAGCGTCAATGACCGATGCGGATCCGCGGCTCTCGCATTCTGTACGGCGGCCGTGACCAGCTCGCCAAGATCCAGCGCGACCCGGTCGAGCGGACGCCCCTGATCCAACCGCGCGAGCAGGAGCAGCTCGTCGACCAGACTGGTCATCCGGTGTGTCTCGTCCTCGACCCGACGCATCGCGTCGTCCAGCTGCTCTGGGTCACTCAGCGCGCCTCTTCGGACGAGCTGCGCGTACCCGGTGATCGCGGTCAGCGGCGTACGGAGCTCGTGGCCGGCATCAGCCACAAACCGCCGCAGCCGGTCCTCTGCCAACTGCCGCTGCGTGAACGCATGCTCGATCCGGCCGAGCATCTGATTCATCGACTGCCCGAGTACGGCGACCTCGGTCGGTGCTCCGGCGAGTTCGACCCGGTGGGACAGCTCCCCGTCCGCGATCCGCGTTGCTGTGGCGGACATCGTGTCCAGCGGTTTCAGCACGAACCTGCTCACGCCGATCGCGAGCGCCACGGCCAGCGCCAGCGCGATCAGCGTCACCGCGAGCTCGATCAGGATCAGCCGGTAGACCACAGCGTCCGACCAGGACTGGGCTTCCGACACCAGCAGGTAGCGCCCGCCCGGCAGTGTGGCGACCTGGATCCGGAAGTCCTCCCCCGCGCTCACGGTCACCGGGACTCCCCCGGCCGCGTACCGCGCGAGGTCCGCGACGGACGGTGTCGGCAGCGTCTGTACGGCGCCGGCGTGGGACAACTGCTTGCCGGTGGCATCGATCACCGCGACCGAGCAGTTGCCCGCCTCGGCCGGGATCGACACCAACTGCCCGTCCGAGCCCAGCATCTGCTGGCCGGCGGACAAAGCGACCTTGAGCTGCTGGTCGGTCCGCTGGTGCAGGTACGACTGCAGTGCCGTCACGCCGACGATGGCCGCCGCCGCGAGCCCGATCGCCGTGACCGCGACGACGCCGGCCAGCAGTCTGCTGCGCAGCGATCGCAACCGCGGCCACCTCATGTCGCAGTTCTCAGGAGATAGCCGGCGCCGCGGACTGTCCGAATCAGTTGCCCGTCCGGCCCGTCCAGCTTCCGCCGCAGGTAGTAGACGTAGGTCTCGACGATGCCCGAATCGCCTTGGAAGTCGAATTTCCACACGTGGTCGAGGATCTGCGCCTTGGACAGCACCCGGCCCGCGTTGAGCATCAGATAGTGCAGCAGCTGGAACTCCGTCGCAGACAGGTTCACCAGCTCGCCATCACTCCACACCTCATGCGTATCCGGATCGAGCTCCACCCGCCCCGCCCGAAGCCGCTCTCCCGCCTGCCGAACGCTACGACCCCGCTTCAGCAGCACCCGGATCCGCGCCACCAGCTCGTCAAGATCGAACGGCTTCGTCACATAGTCGTCACCCCCAAGGGTGAGCCCAGCAACCTTGTCCTCCCGCCCGTCCCGAGCAGTCAGAAACAACACCGGCGCATCCACCCCGTCCCGCCGCAGCCGCCGACACACCTCGAACCCGTCCAGATCCGGCAACATCACATCCAACACAACCACCTCAGGCCGAAACTCCCGCGCCACCCCCAGCGCCGCACCCCCAGTAGCCGCACCCTCAACCACAAACCCAGCAAACCGCAACGCAGTGGTCAACATGGCAAGGATGTTCTCCTCGTCATCAACCACCAGCACCCTGGCTTCCGGCATGATCATCTTCCCCGTAGACAACAACCCCACCCAAGATAAACACCAAACCTCAAAGCCACCTCAGAACGCCACCACCCCCGAAGGCCCACCCGCCAGCGCGCCCAGCCACAACGACCGAGCGAAGCGAAGGTCCACCCCGCCCGCGGCGGCGAGCCACAGCAGCCGAGCGAAGCGAAGGCCGCCGAGCGAAGCGAAGGCCCACCCGTCCGCGGCGGCTAGCCACAGGAGCCGAGCGAAGCGAAGGCCGCCGAGCGAAGCGAAGGCGCACGGGGGGTGCGGGTGGCGAAGCCCCCGCTCGCGGCAAGCGAAGCGCAGCCGCACAAACGACGAAGGCGAGCCGCTCCGCGCTTTCCGCGGACACAACTCGCCATCGCCTTCGTGGAGCTGAGGGGATTCGAACCCCTGGCCTCTTCGTTGCGAACGAAGCGCGCTACCAACTGCGCCACAGCCCCAGACCACCGCCAGTTGCCTGGCGACCGCGAAACTCTAACACGGGCAGGCCCTGACTCTAAAACTGGATTCAGTCTCCCACGGCTCGTTTGACCTCGGGTTCTTCGGCCGGCGTGGAGACCTCGGGGACGGCGGGTTTTTCGGCGGGATCCGTCGTACGGGCGCTGGAGAAGACCTCGTCGTCGGACAGCGAGATGGTGCGGACTGTCCGGTCCGGTGCCTTCTCTTTGAGGACGTACGTCGGCAGCGTGACAGGGACCGGATCCCACAGACCTTCGGCGGGTGGGGCGGGCTTCTCGACCGGTGGGGTGGGGAGTTTGACCTCGACGGTCATCTCCTCATCCGGCGACGGTGCAGGCTTGCCGGCTGGGCCGCGGTCGTGGTGGGCCTGGGCACGGGCGCGCCGCTCGGCGGCCAACTGGGCACGCGACCGCGCCTGGCGCCGCAGCTGCACCCGGGTCAGTACGACGAACCCGAGGATCAGCCCGCCCGGGATCGCGACCGTCCACCACAGCAGCATCTCCAGACCGGCCAGTGCGACGACCGACAGGAGTGAAAGGGTCAGGATCGACAGGACCCGCCGGCGGCGCATGGCGGCCACCCGGCGGGCTCGGTTCGGGACGTAGTGCCGCGGCGGCGGCTGCGCGTCCGCTCCGGCTCGCTCATCCCCGGAGCCTGAAGGAGCACCAGCCGGGCGTACGACGTACCGGGTCCGCGACGAGTCACGCGACAGCACGCGCGCGTCAGCCGCCGACGACACCGGTCGGCGCCGTGCCTCGTCGCCACGCTTCAGCAGCATCGGAACGAGATAGGCAGCCCACACGGCGACGATCGCCACGTAGATCAGCCCTGTCGTCCCCATGCGACGACGCTAAGGTGCGGAGAGGTCGGGGTGAGGTACGTGGGACGGTGTGTCGCAAGAAGACTCGTGTGACTGATGTGAACAGCACGCAGCGTAATCACGACAGACGCGACACGAGCCCCGGCCCGACCTCCTCGATGTTCAGCGCGAAGATGCGGTGATCGCGCCAGTCCCCGTCGATGTGCAGGAACCGCGGCCGCTCGCCTTCGTAGCGGAAGCCGAGCTTCTCCACCACCCGCAGACTCGCCTTGTTCTCCGGACGAATCGCCACCTCGATCCGATGCAGGCCGAGGTTGAACCAGCAGTGGTCCGCGGCCATGGCAACCGCAGTCGGCACGATCCCGCGACCGGCGTACTGCTCGTCGACCCAGTAGCCGAGGTTCGCCCAGCGCGCCGAGCCGTAGGTGATCCCGGACACCGTCAGCTGTCCGACCAGCGGCCACTTGGACCGCGCACCGGCACCCGCCGCACCGCCGTACGTGATGATGAACGGCAGCATCCGGCCGTAGCGCGCCTGCCGGTTCCAGTCGCGCGCCATGGCTCGAAAGGTGCGTGCACCATCCTCAGCACCGGGCGGCTGGGTCGCGTCCCACGGGCGTAGCCAGCTGATGTTCCGCTGCCGCGCTGCGGCCCACTCGCCGCCGTCGCCGGCCCGCAGCGGCCTGAGCGCGACCTGCCCGTGCTGGAGCTCCACGGGCCAGTGAACGATCGCCATCAGTCGGTGTCCGTCCGGACGTGGTCACCGCCGCGGACTTGCTCGACCGCGTGCCGCAGGAGCGGCTCCAGTACGGCGAGACCGTCCTTCACACCACCCCGTGAACCGGGCAGGTTCACGATGACCGTCGTACCAGCCACTCCGGCGAGCCCACGCGACAGAGATGCCGTCGGTACGCCGTTCGCCACGCCATAGGACCGAATGGCCTCGGCAATGCCGGGCACAGCCTTGTCCAGCACCGCACCGGTCTGCTCTGGTGTCGCATCGGTCGGAGAGATGCCCGTACCCCCAGTCGTCAGCACTACGTCGTACGACGCCTCGACAGCCGCCCGTAACGCGTCACCGACCGGCGGACCGTCAGGAACGACCTGTGGTCCAAACACCTCGAAACCCCACCCAGTCAGCCGCTCCGCGATCAGCGGTCCGGTGGTGTCGGTGTAGACCCCCGCAGCCGCACGGTTGGAGACACTGACGACAAGTGCTCTCACGGCCGCTCCCAGTGCCCGGTCTTGCCGCCTTCTTTGAGATCAACACGTATGTCGGACAGCACGGCCGCCGGGTCGATCGCCTTCACCATGTCGATCACCGCGAGCCCTGCGACAGCCACCGCGGTGAGGGCCTCCATCTCGACGCCGGTGCGGTCCGTGGTCTTCACCTGCGACGTGATCAGTACGGCGTCGTCCGCGACCTGGAGGTCGACCTTCGCACCGGTGATCGCGATCGGATGGCAGAGCGGAACCAGCTCAGACGTGCGCTTGGCGCCCATGATGCCCGCGATCCGCGCCACGCCGAGTGCGTCACCCTTCGGTACGCCGTCCCCGCGCAGCGCACTCACCACCTCGGCCGATACGAAAACCTTGCCACTGGCAACGGCTCGGCGCGACCCAACGTCCTTGGCCGACACGTCCACCATCCGCGCCGCCCCGGCCGCGTCGACATGGGTCAGCCCAGGTGATCCCGACGTACCGGCGTCAGGGTCCTGCGTCATCGGATCTCCTCGTCCAGCAGCAGCAGCTCGACCTGATCGCCGGCCCGGACCGCTGTCACGTCCTCAGGCACCACGATCAGCGCGTTCGCACGGCTCAGCCCGCCGAGCAGGTGTGAGCCGTGCCCGCCGACTGTACTGGCCATCCAGCCCTCATCGCCGGACGTGACCGCGGCACGGACGAACTGACGCCGCCCGGAGGGTGAATTGAACCCGTCCAGCGACACCCCGCGCACCGCAGTCCGCTGGTACGGCAGTTGGCCCATCAGCTTCCGCAGTGCCGGCCGGACGAACACCTCGAAGGACACGTACGCCGACACCGGATTACCAGGCAGTGTGAAGATCGGCACCTCGTCCTCACCCAGTACGCCGAACCCCTGTGGCTTGCCCGGCTGCATCGCGACCTGCGGGAAATCGACCGTACCGAGCTTGGAGAGTTCCTCCTTGACGACGTCGTACGCACCCATGCTCACACCGCCGGTGGTGATCACCAGGTCGGCGCGGACGAGCTGATCGGAGAGTGTGTCCATGATCCGCTTCGGATCGTCGTCCACGATGCCCACGCGGTACACCACCGCGCCGGCGTCCCGCGCGCACGCGGCCATGGTGTAGCTGTTCGAGTCGTAGATCTGTCCCTGGCCCAGCCGGCTCCCGAGCTCCCGCAACTCCGCTCCGGTCGACACAACGACCACTCTGGGTCGCGGACGCGCTTTCACTCGCGCCCGACCGACGGCAGCGAGTACGGCGATCTGTCGCGGTCCCAGCACGGTGCCCTGCTCCAGAACCTGATCCCCCGCGTGCACGTCCTCGCCTGCCCGCCGCACCGATCCACCCAGCGCCGGCTGCTGCGCGATCCGCACGTTCACCGTGCCACCGTCGGTCCACTCCACCGGTACGACGCTGTCCGCGCCCCGGGGCATCTCCGCGCCGGTCATGATCCGCACACAGGTACCGGGGGTCACCACGATCGGCTCACTGCGCCCTGCCCGGAACTCACCGACCACCGGCAGGGCGATCGGGGCGTCCTGCGTGGCCCCGGCCAGGTCGGCAGCCTGAACGGCGTACCCGTCCATGGCCGAGTTGTCGAAACCGGGCAGGCTGACGCCAGAGATGACGTCCTCACAGAGCACCAGCCCCAGCGCCTCCATCAACGGCTGGTCGAACGCCGGCAGCGCCGCTACCCGCCCGAGCACAGCCTCCAGATGCTCATCCACACTCCGCTTCACGAGCTGACCCTAATCCACGCGGCCCTCAAGCCTCCGGGTGATTGCCCCAGACCATCCGAATGTCCGGAGCGTGCTCCTCGTTCGACGCTCCGTCCGTACGGCGTACTTCGGTGAAGCCATGGGAGCGGTAGAAGGACTGTGCCCGGGTGTTGGTCTGAAAGGTCCACAGCGCCAGACCGCCGGGGCGAAGGTCCTTGGCCAGGTCTACGAGAGTCGAGCCGACACCCCGGCCGGCCACGTCCGGGTCGACGTACAACTGGTCCAGGTCGTCGCCGTCCAGCGTGAGGACGGCAACGATGCGGCCGTCGTCAAGCGCCACCCAGGTCTGTGCGTCCGGCAGCAGCACGTCGGCGAACCACGTCGCCACCTGTTCGGCGGTGTGGATCGCCGGCGGCAGCTGCGTCCCATCCGCGTGCCGCGACCGCCACCACAGCGCGGCGGCCTCATCCGTGTCCCACGGCTCCAGCGGCCGGATCAGCAGATCGTCCATACCCCCTGCCACAACCCCCGTCAGCTTTCGAGTACGGCGCCGTCCGCGATCTGCAGGCGCTCACCGTCGGGAGCCGTCAGCTCCACGTCGCCGATCACCACAACTTCCTTGCCGAAGGCAACATCGCCGTGGACCTCGAGCCGGTCGGCCCGGACCAGCGACGGCGCCCCGGCGGGGAACCGCAGGTCGAAGTCGGCCAGGATCTTGAAGTAGTCCGGGTCCAGGTCGACGTACGGCTCGTCGCCCTCGTGCGTCGTGGTCAGGTCACCCGAGTCGTCCAGCTCGTACACGTCGGACCGGAGCACCAGCAGGTCGTTGGTCGTCTTCACCGGCTTGAACCGGCTGCGGTCCACGATCACCGCCTGCGACCCCTCGAAGGTCTCGATCGCGGTCCCCATGCCGGTCTCCAGCTGGATCACCTTCGGCGACGTCGAATCGGCCGGGTCGACGGTCTTGCGGTTGATGATGATCGGCAGTCCGAGGATCCCGTCGTGCCCGTCCATCAGCTCGGCCAGCCGGTCCAGGTCGATCCACAGGTTGTTGGTGTTGAACGTCTTGTGCCGCGTGACGTCCTGGAAGTACCGGACGTCGTCCGGTGCGACCTGAGCGCTGTCCCGCAGGATCAGGCGGCCGTCGGACTTGCGGACCGCGACGTGACCACCCTTGCGGTCGGACCGGGTCCGGCGACACACCTCCATGCCGAACGGCACGTCGTGCTCGGCCATCCAGGCTGCGATCCGCGGATCCGCGGTCGCACCGAGGTTGTCTGCGTTCGAGATGAACGCGTGCCGGAATCCGTGCTCGCGAAGCGCGTCGAGAGTGCCGGAGGCGACCAAGGCGGTGAACAGGTCGCCGTGACCCGGCGGACACCACGCCAGCTCCGGATCGGACTCCCACTCGGCCGGAGTGAGGTCGTCGGCGAGCAGCTTCGGCTCCATGTTCTGCAGGAAGTCCAACGGGAGACCGTCCACCGCGAGACCGTCGTACTCGCTCAGGATCTGCAGGGACTCCTCCTTGGTGCGGAAGGAGTTCATCAGCACCAGCGGCAGCGGTACGTCGTACCTGCGCCGGGTGCTCAGGATCTGGCGGGCGATGATGTCGAGGAAGCTCTGGCCGTCCTTGACCTGCAGGGCGGACTTCGGGCCGGTGACGCCCATCGACGTACCCAGGCCGCCGTTGAGCTTGATCACGACCGTCTCGGCCAGCGCGGCGCGCATGGCCTCCGGATCGGTGTCCAGGTGGTCCAGGTGTGGCAGGTCACCTACCGGATCGATGTCGTCCTCGCGGATCGTCCCCTGCTGGCCCGACTCGAGCATCCGGTAGTAGTGCGTGAACACGCGAATCGCGACGTCGGCGGCGCCGGCGGAACGCATCTTCTCCTGGGCTTGTCTGAGACCTGCCTCACTCATGCACTAACCCTAGGGGACGCCGCGTAATCCCAGTGTTAGACGGGTCACGCCAATACGATCAGAATGTGTTTCCGTCGAAGGCCGCGGCGCGGCAGTACCTCCTGAACGCCCGCGCGGGCCGTCAACACTCGGAGGAGATTCTCAGCACCGCTCAAGCTCAGTCTCAGGTACTGACAGCCCGGCGGGTCGCTTTGTACGTATCCATGGGTTCGGAGCCGCAGACGGGCGCACTGATCGATTGGCTGCTCGCCCGCAACTACGAGGTGCTGCTACCGATCCTGTACGCCGACAACGACCTCGGCTGGGGGATAGCGCCAGGGGCGGCCGATCTGGTGCCCGGCCGGCTCGGACTCACCGAGCCGCCGTTCGACCTGGGTTCGGACGCGATTGCGACCGCCGACCTGGTGATCAGCCCGGCCGTGGCCGTCGCCCGCAACGGCGTCCGGCTGGGACGCGGCGGCGGCTCGTACGACCGCGCGCTCGCCCGCGTCGAACCGGGTACGCCGATCTGGGCGGCGGTGTACGACTCAGAGATCCTCGACGCGCTCCCGGCCGACGCCCACGATCACCCCGTGGACGCGGCCATCACGCCGACCCGCCTGGTCCCGCTGCGCTAACCCTGCGGTTTGTGGCTAGCCCTGCGGTTTGTGGCTAGCCCTGCGGTTTGTGGCTAGCCCTGTGGTTTTGTGAAGGTCAGTGCGTCCTTGCGGGCCGCCTCGACGGCTCCCTTGGTATAGGCCCAGGGCAGCGTCTCGCCCTTGACCCACAGCTTGGTCTGGTCGGTGTAGTTGGGTGAGAACGCGTGTCCGGACACACCGGTCAGGTTCACCCAGCGGGACTTGTCGAAGTCGGACAGGTCGACCACCATCCGCATCGACGGTGTGGCGGTGACCGTGTACCCCTCGGACGCGTCCCAGGCCGTCGCATCGACGATCGACGTACCGCCGCCGAGCTCGTACGGACCGCGGTTGAACAACCGGTCCACCAGACCGATCCCGGACTTGCCCAGCGTCTGGTTGGTCAGCGTGAGCTTGTGCAGCCTGCCCCACTGCCAGTTCTCGGGCTCACGCGCCATCTTCTGGGTGATCTCGGTCCGCGCGTCGACCAGAGCCTCGCGCAGGATGTCGTCCCGGTTCTCCTTCTGCGGGGTCCCGAGGTCGTCCCACCAAGTGCTGTTCGGCTGGCTCAGCAGCGTGTGGATGACCTCGAACCAGCGGGAACCGCCGTCCGGCCACGTCCCCTCCGGGAGCTGGTCGTGGAACGTGAGGTCGAGCAGGTTGCGCCAGACCACGTTGAAGTACGCCGCCGCGGCGGAGTCCGCGGGCTGGGTGAAGTCCCAGTTCCGCAGGGTGTCCTGGCCCTGTTTGTCGAACGCGTCGTCGATACCGATCTGGAGCAGATACGGGACCAGCATCTCGGCGGCCCGGTTCTTGGTGTCCAGCTGGATCGACGCCATCGCGTTCGCGTCCAGCTTCCCGGCCGCCTTGATCCGGTCGGTGATCTGCTGCGAGCGGTAGCCGTAGTCCCAGTCGTCGGTCAGGTAGTACTTGTACGTCGATGGCACCACGGCCTGGTTCGCCGTGACGATGATGCCGTCCGCTGGATCGAGCTCCGTAGGTAACGAGTCGAACGGGATATAGCCGGTCCAGCGATAGCGCGGGTCCCAGCCGGGCGCCGGCCAGTTGCCGTTGCCCGCGTTCCGGATCGGGATCAGCCCAGGTGCCTGGTAGCCGATGTGGCCGTCGGTGTCGGCGTACACGAGGTTCTGTGAGGGGACCTGGAACAGTTGCGCGGCGCTGCGGAACTGCGTCCAGTTCTGCGCGCGGTTGATCGCGAAGAGCGCGTCAGCGGTGCGGCCAGGACTCAGTGCGGTCCATTGCAGCGCCACGCCGTACGGCTGGGCGGACTTGCCCTGTTTCGCGGCAATCTGGCCGACTTCGCGCTGGTCGTCGCCGACATCGGAGATGAGCGGACCGTGCCGGGTCTCGCGGACAGTGATCTTCACCGGCTTGTCCTGGCCGGCCACCTTGAACGTCTCCTCGCGCGTCACCATCGGACGCCAGTGGTTGTCGTACAAGGCGTTGTTGCCGTCGATCCGCTCCAGATAGAGGTCCTGGACATCCGGATCGAGGTTCGTGAAGCCCCAGGAGATCGCGTTGTTGTGGCCGATCACCACACCGGGCAGGCCGGAGAAGCTGAAGCCGGACACGTCGTACGGGCAGACCTTGGTGATGGTGTTGCAGTGCAGGCCGATCTGGCTCCAGATGCCTGGCATGGTCGCGCCGAGGTGCGGGTCGTTGGCCAGGAGCGGCTTGCCGGTGGTGGTGTGGTCGCCCGAGACGACCCATGAGTTCGAACCGATGCCGTCACCCTGGCCGAGCAGCTCAGGCAGGCCCTTGGCGACCTTCTGGACGGTGTCCAGCGACTTCAGCAGGCCTTGGGTGAGCATCCCGCGCTTGAGCTCGGTGCTGGCCGGTGAGGTGACGGCGAACTTCCCGTCCGCCCCGACCGAGCCGGTGGACATGATCGACGCGTTCCGGTCGTACGGGTACTGCGGGTAGAGGCTCTCGATGTTGCGGGCCGGGAACGCGGCCAGCAGCTTGGTCCGCGTCATCTCCTCGTCCATGTTGCCGCCGAGGTCCCACGCCATCGCCTTCAGCCAGGCGAGTGAGTCGGCCGCGGTCCACGGCTCGGGGTGGTAGTCGGTCCCCTTGAGTGACAGAACGGCGTACTCGAGGCTGAGGCCCGAACCGCTGTGCGTGGACAGGTACGCGTTCACGCCGCGGGCGTAGTCGTCCAGGTACTGCCGGGTGGACGGGCTGACCAGGCCGAGCTCCTTCTCCGCGACCCGGCGCCAGCCGAGGGTGCGGACGAACTTGTCGGTCTCCAGCGCGTCCGCGCCGAACAACTCGCTCAGCCGGCCCGAGGTGACGTGCCTGCGGAAGTCCATCTCGAAGAACCGGTCCTGCGCCTGCACGTAGCCCTGTGCAGCGAACAGGTCGCTCGGACTGTCCGCGTAGACCTGCGGAATCCCGTTGGCGTCCCGGATGACGTTGACATCAGCGTCCAGGCCCTCCAGCTCGATCGTCCCGTTGTACTGCGGGAACGAGTGGCGGACGACGAAGACGGCGGTACCCGCGATCACCAGGAGGACCGTGGCGAGGGCGATTCCGCTGATGATGACGACTCGAAGCAGGCGACGCACGGACCAACCGTAGAGAATCCCCGCTCCCACCCCAAATGGGGTCCCACCGAACTTTGCGTTGCTCTGCGTTTCGGTCGGGTGAACGGAGAGTCTGCGACCAGGTGCGATTTCGTGGACCCGAGTTGGAATACTTCGGGGCTCTGACGCATTATTAGCAGTCGAGTAGTGGGAGTGCCAACGGCCTGAAGGGAACCAACCGTGCCGACGTACCAGTACCAGTGCACTGACTGCGGCGAGGCCCTGGAGGTGCGGCAAAGCTTTACCGACGACGCGCTGACGGTCTGCCCGAACTGCCAGGGCAACCTGCGCAAGGTCTTCAACGCGGTCGGCGTGGTCTTCAAGGGTTCTGGTTTCTACCGGAACGACAGCCGTTCGTCCGGGAAGAGCTCGGTACCGGCGAAGTCGGAGTCGTCGGCCTCGACGTCCACGTCGTCGACCTCCTCGTCGTCCTCGGGCTCGGGCTCGGGCGACTCGTCGTCCTCCGGCAGCTCCTCGTCGGGTGACTCCTCCAAGAGCAGCTCGTCGTCGGGTGGTTCGTCCTCGTCGTCGAGCAGCAGCGCGGCCTGATCCTTCCTGTGGACAACCGCCCCTGTGGATAACTGAGGGGTGGGTACCGGAGAAACTCGTACTTTCTCTGGCATGAGAATCCCTTCCGTCGTTCGTGACCTGATCCGGGCCGCTCGGTGGCATCGTCGGCTGGTGGCCGGCATCGCCGCCGCGGCCGCCGTCTACTTCGGCCTGCTCGCCCTCTCCCCTTCGCCCCCGCCGACCGTCGCCGTGCTCGCCGCAGCCCGCGACCTCCCCGGCGGAGCCGTGCCCGACGACGCTGATCTGCGGATCGTCGGGCTCCCACCGGGCTCGGTGCCCGATGGTGTCCTCAGACCCGGCGCGGATCTGACCGCGCGCGTGCTCAGCGGGCCAGTCAGATCCGGTGAGCCACTCACCGACGCACGCTTCCTGTCGCCGGCCGCGATCCCATCGGGGCAGATCGCCTACCCGTTCCGGATCGACGACGCCGACATCGGCGCCCTTCTGCGCGTCGGTGACCACCTCAACCTGTACGCCGCGACCAGTACGACGGACCACGCCGGCCTGCTGGCCCATGCTGTCCGCATCCTCACCCTGCCGACACCGCGTACGACGTCCTCCGGCGCACTCATCGTGGTTGCGACAACTCCCGACGTGGCGACCAGACTGGCCCAGGCCACCACCAATTCCAGAATCACCGTGGCGCTGACGCCGGACACGAGTTGATCACCCAGCGAACAGGTGCCGAGACGATATGTGGTCGACCGGCGCGGTCCCTCGCCGTCAGCGGTCCGTGGTCCTACCTTGACTCGGGTACAAGACCACCCGCTTCGTGGAGGCAACCCACATGCTCAAGGGCTTCAAGGAATTCATCCTGCGCGGAAACGTCGTCGACCTCGCGGTCGCCGTCGTCATCGGAGCCGCGTTCGGCGCGATCGTCACGGCGTTCGTGGGCGGCTTGATCAACCCGCTGGTCGCCGCGATCTTCGGCAAGCAGGACATCAGCGGTGTCTGGAACTTCACCCTCAACGGTGCAGACTTCAAGATCGGTCTGATCCTGCAGGCCGCGCTGAACTTCCTGTTCGTCGCCGCGGCTGTCTACTTCCTGATCGTGATGCCGCTGAACAAGCTCGCCGAGCGCCGCGCCCGCGGCCAGGAGACCGAGGCCGAGCCTGCGCCGCTGACCATGGACCAGGAGCTGCTGACCGAGATCCGCGACGCCCTTCGCGCCCGGCCGTGAGCTAGGCGGCTAGCTCCCGGACTAGCCGTTCTACTAGCCCGCGAAGCGCATCCAGCGGTAGGCGATGGGCTGATCCTGGTTCCACTCGTCCATCAGTCCGGCCGGAACGTCCACGAATCCCACCCGGTGGTAGGTGCGGATCGCGACCGCGTTCTCCGGCCGGACCCGCAGGAACACCTCCGAGAACCCGACTGCGACCGCCGGCACCAGCAAAGCCTGCACGAGTTCGCGGCCGAACCCACGGCCGCGGACCTTGGGATCGACGATGATCCGGGCGAGCTCGACCTCGTCCTCCTCCTCGTCCAGCCACACTTCGCCGTACCCGACCGGTTCAGCACCGTCGAACAGCAGATAGGAGTGAATGTCCGGGTCGCCCTTACGCCAGGTCCCCTTCAGCTCCTCCGGGAACGGGTACTCGACCCGTCCGGACAGCAGCGCCACTTCCTTCGCGTCCACGGCCCAGCCGGCGACCGGAACGGCGTACTCGTCGGAAAACCCCCGAAGTTCCACGCCTTCGTCCCCCTCAGTTCATGCAGTCGACCCAGTCAGGAAGGCGACGGTCGATCGGACGAACTGATCCAGGTACGGCGGGAAGCTGGGAGTCGGTGGTTCTGGACACCCGGCCAGCTCGCGACTCCCCTGAATCGACCGCAGCAACGCGTCGACCGTCTTCCGCTGGTGAGAAGGATTCTCCGGGACCGACGGCAGTACCGCCACCGGAATTCGTGCCAGCGTAGGTAAATCGGCGTCCGGCACACCCCGCAACACCCCACCGGCGAGCAGCTCGTCGGCGACGGCTGCCGGACAACCGCGCTGGATCAGACCCGCGCGGGTTCGTGCGTCCACCACAGCATCCCCACCAGTCGCCGGCCAGGCGAACAGGAGGCGATCGACCAGCTCAGGAAACTTCAACGCCAACAAGGCAGCCACGGTGCACCCGTTGGACGCCCCAACAATCGCCAGCGGCGCCTGCCGGCTCTCCGAGAGTTCACTCAGCGGCCCACCCAGTGCATGGACCTCGGCGGCCCACCCGTTCGGCTCCCGCGGTCGGTCGGGCGCAAGCATGTCGAGTCCGTACGACGTGAGTCGGCCGGCGATCCCCGTCGTACCCCAGAAAGCTTCTGCGTCCATGGCGTCCCAGAGGCCACCGTGGACGAGAAGTACGGACGCGCTCACCCGTGGTGGGGTGGGACCTCGTTGAGGATGCGATCGTCGTCGTCGCTGCTGAAGTCGTTCTCGCCCCAGGTGCGCGGGTCGTCGTCACGGGTCTGCTCGGGCAACAGCGGCTCGTCGTCTTCGTACGGGCTCGTCATGGTTCCAGATTACCGAGTCGGCGGGGCTCTCCGGGAGTGATTTCGCCCTGGACCACCTCAGGTGCGAGTTGCGGACCGGTGGCAGCCTCGATCAGGGGCGCAATCCCGGGTTCGCCTTGCCAGCGGCCCTTTCCGAGCACGCACCACGACGTCAGTACGGACAGTGTCGGCGTGGCCAGTCCGGACAGCCGCAACGGCTCGGCGTTCTGGAAACCGAACGTGATCATCCAGTTCTCCAGATCGGGGTAGAACTCCTGCACTGCGCTGTAGTAGAAGCTCATCCAGCCCTTCGCCGGCAGGTGACAGAGCAGCCGGTAGTTGGTGGCGATCGTCGGCAGTTCCTGCAGATCGCGCCACATCAACTGCGTGTTTCGCTTCGCCGCCGCTTTGCGGCTCGCGTTCACCGCGGCGGTGGCGGCCATCATCCCCAGCACCAGCGCAGGCTTGCCTATGAAGACGCCGCCACTCTGGGTGTAGCGACCACTGCCGCCGTACAGACGCGCATAGTGCGCGGGAGTGTTGAGGTAGGCGACCTCACCGGGCTCGAGCACGAGGCCGTACGTCGTCAGCGGCTGCGGAGACTGGCCCGCGATCAGCCAGCGCGCCCAGTCGACGCCGAGCTGCCATTCGTCCCGCTTCCGCTGCGCCGTCACGGCATCGTCAGTTTTCTTCCGGCCCACGCCAAGCATCGTATTCCGGACCCCGGCCCACGGCAGCCCGGTCGGTGGCGGACCAAGGGCGTGCACGTTACAGCTGGGCCACGGTTGCCGAACGATCCGCGGGCGTGACCGGATAGACGCGCCGCCGTGATGTTCTGGCACGCGGGACGTGACTCCGGTCGACCATCATGGGTGACCTTGCCAACCCGGAAGGACCCAGTCGTGAGTGCACTACGGACCCGGGGCCTGATCGGTGCGACGTTCGTCGTGGCTGTGCTCGGTCTTACCGCCGCCTGCGGTAACGAGAGCTCCACGTCCCCGCCCGCCGCCCAGCCCACGAACACGCCGACTACCCCCGGCTCGCCTACCCCGTCGCCCACCCCCAGCGGCACCCCGAGCATGGACTGCCCCGACACCATCGCGGCGGTCCGCGCCGCCACCGACAAAGTGGTCTGGGGCAAGGGCGCCGCGACCTCTCTGTTAAAACCGGTCAGTGTGACGATCTGCCAGTTCGACGCGCAGGCCACCGGACCGGCCTACGCGACCGTGACCACCAAACGCAACGCCAAGCAGGCGACCGAGTTGTTCGCTCTCGTCAACGCAGCGAAGCCGGTGGCGAAGAAACCGGCCGTCTGCACCGAGGAGCTCGGCGCGACCTACGTGCTGCGGTTCACCGACAACGACCGCGGCGTACTTTCCTACACCGTCGAGGCCTACGGCTGCCGTCGCCTGGTGGCGACCTCCCTGGAAGGCCAAGGCAAACCCGGCGAGCTGCCGGCGCCCAGGCAAGCCCCACCCGAGCTGATCAAGTCGCTCGGCCTGCGCTGATCCCGCGCCGGACGCGCCCCCCGAAGCCGTCCGGACCGGGGTCAAGCCGCGCCTGCCTTGCGGGTCCCTCCCGAGGTCGACCCGCGAGGCAGGTTGCGGTCTCGCTGTACCTATTGGTCTAGTCCATCGACTCTCGCGGTGAGATCCAACTGTGCGTGAACGGTTGCAGCACCCTGAGACCCTCGATGCGTCTAATAGACGTGAGGTGTTGTACGCCCAGCCAGGGAGTGGCGAGTGGAGTTCGAGGAGTATGTATCCGCCCGTGGGCAGGAACTGGTGCGGCTCGGGTTCACCGTCTCCGGGGATTACCAGCGAGCGGAGGATCTGGCCCAGATCGCTTTGATGCAGGCGTTCCGGTCCTGGCGCAAGGTGCGGAAGGTGGACGATCCGCACAACTACGTCCGGCGGACGCTGATCAACGCGTACCTGTCGATGACGCGGCGGCGGTCGTTCGGCGAAGCGCCGACGGCCGATATCGACCCGCGTCGCACCGTGCCCGACCCCGCCACCGACGTGGTGAACTCCGACAACCTGTGGCGCGCGCTCGCCACGTTGTCGGCCCGGGAGAGGGTCGTGCTGGTCCTGCGCTACTACGAGGACCTGGACGACAACACGATCGCCGAGGTGCTCGGCATCAAACCGTCCTCCGTCCGCGCGACGGCCAGCAGAGCCCTGGCCACGTTACGCAAAACCACGCATTCCAACCGTGTTGATGAGAGGTTGTCGTGAGCAACACCGATCTCGAGGATGACCTGCGGGGAACCTTCGACCGCGCCGCGGCCTCCGTGCCGCAGGCCAACGGTCTGACCGAGCGTGCGACCACGGGTGCGCGCCGGGCCCAGCGCCGTACCTGGATCGTGTCTGGAACGGCCGCCGTCGCGGTCGCTGCGATCGCCGTGGCGGGCTTCGGCCTGGCCGGTTCGAACAACAAGCCGGTGCAGCCACCGGTCGCGGGCCCGGAGACGCCGGCCGCGACCACTGCGGCGCCGGAGCCGCCGACCTCCAACACTGTGGCCGGGACGTGGCGGATGGTCTCGATCGCCGGAGCCAAGTTCGTGAAGGGGAACCAGCCGGACGATCCGGTGCTGGTGCTCCGGCCGGACGGGACGTGGGGCGGCTCCGACGGCTGCAACCCGTTGCAGGGGACGTTCACCATCGGTCAGCGCGGTGAGTTCGCTGCGACCGCCGGCCCGCAGCGTCTGGTCGGCTGCGACAACGTCGCGCACACCGGCGTACTGGTCGCGGCCAAGCGGGTCGCGGTCGACGGCGACACGCTGCAGTTCTTCGCCGCCGACGGGCACGAACTTGCCAAGTATGCTCGCTGAGGGTAGCCATTTCTGCTTGCGGACGGTGATCGCAACTTGACTGAGAGGAGCCACTACCCGGACGATGGTCTGCGGCCAGTCCATCGATCCGGGGAGCTACGTGCGACTCTCAGCCACCGTCCCGCTACTGACACTAGGCTCAGTCTCACTCTTCGCAGTCGGTCTTACCGCCTCTGCAGGGCCCTCGGCAGCCGATTCTTCGGCTGACGCGGCGGCGTGCTCGCACGCTCAGCCGAGCGCGAGCTCGACCGAGTCGAAGCGCCTCTCACAGCCGACGTCCACCAAAGACCCGAGGCCGCTCGGCGAGACGCTCGGCGACGGGATCACCGCCGCCGTCCGCTCGCTCGAACCGCTCGACGTGACCGGCCGGCCGAAGTCCGGGTTGCCGTACGGATTGAGTCAGGGCGTGATCGGCGTGGTCGGCACGTCCACGACCGGCTACAAGGTCGTCGTGGACAGCGCGAAGCTGGACGCGAAGAAGTACCAGGCTGCCGTCGCCCGCAGCGTCCCGGCCGCCGGCAAGCAGCTGGTCCGGATCGAGCGCAGCTGCCGATCGGCCCAAGCGATCGCCGACGCCTGGAACACGGTCGGCGCACGGTCCTGGTCCGACGACGCCGCGCGTACGACGTTCGCCGCCGACCTCGACCCGGTCACCGAGAACATCGTGATCGAGTACGACAAGGCGAGCACCTCCCCCGCATCACTCGAGGGCCTCCAAGGGCTGTCCGGCGTACAACTCGTGGCCGGTTCGCTCATGCGGACGTCCCGGCTGAGTGACACGCCCAAGGGCGGTCACTGGGGTGGCGCCCGGATCACCTCGTCGCTGAAGAACTGCTCAGCCGGCTTCTCCGTCGTACGGCGTTCGAACAAGCAGCGTGGCTCAGTCACCGCCGGCCACTGTGGCGCGCAGGGGACGGTGTGGAATTCCGGTCCGAACTACTACGGCACCACAGCAGTCCGGACGAACTACCCCGACTACGACCAGTCCCTGCTCACCGGCAGCAGCTACGGTGCGAAGATCTGGACAGACGGGCCTGGCGACGCGGCCAACACCCGCACCGTCAAGGGCGGCGCCGACCCGGGCGTCGGCACGGTCGTCTGCCAGTCCGGCAGCTTCAGCACGTCGGTCTGTGGGATCACGGTCCGTTCGACGTCAGCGAAGTACTGCGACACCGACGGCTGCACGACGTACGTCATCCGCGCCACCCGCGGCGGTCTGGTCGCGATCATCGGCGGCGACTCCGGCGGCCCGCTCTACAGCCGCCCCAGCTCGACGACCGCAACCATCCGCGGCATCGCCTTCGCCGGCGCGGGCTGCGCCTCCTCCCGCTGCACAACCCTCTACGCCGAACGCTACGCCTCAATAGCCGGCCACCTCGGCGTCTACGCCCTCACAGGCTGACCGTCAGGGTTTGCGGCCCCAGGCGGTCAGCATCCCGATCGAGAGGTCCCGGGTATCCGGGGCCACGAGATAGGCCTCTGTGTCGTCGACGGACTGCACATCAGCCAGTCCGGCATCGATGATGCGCGGCCGCACCTGCCGCAGTGTCTGCAGCCAGAACTCGGCGATCGGAGCGTTTGCCTCCACAACCGGGACGTCCACGGCCAGGCCTATGTCGGTCAGCCCTTGGTCCACGAGCAGTCCCGGGTACCGCCGGCCCTGGTTGATGTCGCTGCCGATGGTCGCCAGGATCGCGGCGTACAAACCGAGCATGGTGGTGCGATACCCGGCGTGCGGCGACGACGCCGTACCCAGATCAGCCGCATCGCTCAGCACCAGCACACCACCCGGTCGCAACCACGAAACGAGTCGTTCCAGCACCTCGTCGCGATCCCGCAGATGCATCAACACGAACCTGGAATGAATGAGATCGAACTTGCCGAGATCGGTCAGCGAATCGGTGACATCGGCCTGAAGCACCGTGAGGTTCGGTTCGGCCTGCAGACACACCGGATCCCGATCCAGGGCGACAACCTCCCCAGCAGGAACGTGCCCAGCCAGCCACCGCACCACGTCCCCCGTGCCGGCACCGACATCGAGGCAGCGCGCTCCCGACGGCAACTCAATCGCCGCGAGGTGTCTGAAACTCGCGTCGTTGAACGCCCGCGACAACGCGTCCAACCGCTCGAACTCATGATCCCGAACCGAGCTGAACAGCTCGTCCCCGTACTTCTCCCCACGCACAGAAGTAGCCATCAATCCCCCAGCAACCGCAGTAATCAAGCCATAGTCACCCGTACGCCCCCACCTGCACCCGCGGTTTCCGCTCCAACCCCCAAACCCTGCCCCCAAGGCCCCCCTTCCCTGCCCCCGAGCCCCTCGCGACCCTCACGAACGGCGTGACCAACCCCGCGCCTCCCCTCCGCTAAGCTGTCCCCGGCACGTGCGCCCCCGTAGCTCAGGGGATAGAGCGTCGGTTTCCTAAACCGTGCGTCGCAGGTTCGAATCCTGCCGGGGGCACCTTGTGACGTCCCAGCTCCGAACCCTCAGCGGGTTCGGGGCTTGTTCATTGTTAGGGCTCGTAGGTCGTTGAAGGCTTCGGTTAGTAGGGCGGGGAAGTTGGCGTTGGGGTTGGGGGTCCGTTGGGTTAGGGCCTGGGTGAAGGCGGCTAGGGCTATGTGGGCGGCGAGGGTTGCTTGGCGAGGTGGGGCGCCTCGGGCTGTCAGGGCTTGGGTTGCTGCTTGTTGGACGGTTGCGACTTTGGCTAGCTCTCGTTCGCGGAGGGCTGGGTGGGCGGCGATCAGTTCGCTGCGGGGGTGTGGCGAAGGGGCGGTTCAGTTCCAGCAGCGGGAGCATGGTGGCGAACGCCTGAGCTAGGACCTCGAGTGGCGGGGCGTCGCCGGGGACGTCCGCGATGGCCTGCGCCAAGGTCGTGCTGAAGATGTCCTCGCCGTCGAACAGGACCTCGCGCTTGTCCGGGAAGTGCCGGAAGTAGGTGCGTTCGGTCACGCCCGCCGCGGCGGCGATCTCGGCCGCGGTGGTCGCGTCGTACCCGCGCTCGCGGTACAGCGCCAGTGCGGCCTCCTGCAGGCGCCGGCGTACTTGTTCTCCGCTGCGTGGCACGACGGCAGTCTATCCGTCAGTCACTGACGTCACGTGGTAGCGTCAGTGACTGACACAACGAGGCGAACAGGAGACGCCGGTGCCCCCGAGGTGATGATCACGACGGACCGGTGGCATCTCAATGAAGCGGTTGCGTTGGCCAGCTAGTTGTGCATCAGCGCTGGATTGATATCGGATTTGCGCTGGGATTTCGCGGACGGATTCGCGCCAGGTTTGGCCCGCGAATCTGTGCCAACAAACTCCGCAGATTGGCGGGGGAAAGTAGGCACGAGAACTTGACGCCCAGCTCGGCCCACCTGGCTCACGTCAGGTCGTGGTCAGCTGGTCCGGCCCGCGTGGATGACGACGACAGTCACGCTGGTCTCGTTCACGTCGTACAGGACCCGGTAGCGGGCTATGTGCATCCGGCGTACGTCGGGTGAGCCGTATTCCGCCGTGCCGTCCGGGCGAGGCTCGTCAGCGAGCAGGTCGACCGCGGCCATCAGCTGGGCCAGTCCGTCGGGGTCGTCGGCGAGGAAGCCAGCGGCTTGATCGAGGGCACGCTCGCTCCAGACGATCTCGTAGGTCACGCCTGGCTCATGCCGAGACGGCGCCTAGCCTCACTGTGGGGAACGGTGCGGAGCTGCCCGGTGGCCTTGTCTGCCTGGTACTGCGCGAGCGCGAGCTGGTCCTCGAGGTCTTCGAGTTCTTGGGCATTGATGATCACCGCGGCAGGCTCGCCGTGGTCGGTGATCGTCGTTCGTTCCCGGCGGGTTGATGCTCGGCGTACCAGTGCTCCGAGTTGTCCTCGGGCTTCCGAGATTGGCAGCGTCTCCGACATGTACAGAACTGTACACATTGTTAATGATTATTGCTCTATCTGTGGCGAGTGTCGGTGGTGCGTGGGATCGTTTGTGATATCGAGCTGACGGGCAGCGACTTCGAGCGGATCCGGCGTGAGCATCTTCGTGGTGTGCGGATCCCGGACTTCGCCCGTGTCTGGCTGGCGGCCGAGCAGCGAGCCGATGCCCTCAAAGCACAGGGCCACGAGGACGGGTACGTGACGGGCGTGGTGTGGACCTGCCGCTGGATTGCCGACGACGGCGTCCGGTACGACGCACCGGTGAACGGGCGTCGTGGTGATGTTGCACCGGCACCGGCGTCCCGTAATCACGAGCCCGCTTATGAGGAGCTGATCGATCGGGAAGCCGCGCAGGCGGAGGCAATGGCCGCGGGAGGTCGCGAGCGGCCCGGCCTGCCTGGCTACGTCTCCGGCGTGACAGCGACATTTGCCTGGACGTGGCGCTGGGCGGTACCGCGTTCGAGTCGGCCGTCGGTGACCGGCTGGCCGAAGCCGTACGCTCCGTGGGCTGTGGCGGCGGTCCGACACGGACCAGTGCTTCGGGCGCTGCCTTTCGCGGCGGCCGCTGTCCATGTCTCAACGACGCGCGGAACCCGGCGCGGTGAGCACGCTGCCGAGGGGCAGCAGCGAAGGTCTGCCTCGGGCTGAACGTCAGTGGCCGAACGGCAGCCAGACCACCACGACCACCCTCTCGACCTTCAGCCGCGTGTCACGCTTCTGGCAGAACCGATGGACTGGCAACGAGTCCATATTCGAAGTATGCGGTATTCCTGTCCACAGAGGGATTGGCGACTGCGACGACTGGCTCTGGTTCGTGAGTAGTGCTGGGTTATGAGGACTGGGCGCCTCGGCGGGCTTCGACAAGTTCGCTCAAGTGCGCTCGAGCCCGGACGCCTCGAATACGCCCGCTTTGCCTGTGCACGAGACGATGCCAATTCGGCTTGTTTCTATGAAGCCGCCACCGACGGTTATCTCATCGCCTAGCCGGCAGGCGACTTGTCCGTTTGCGTCAATCAGGGCGGGTGTGCCGTCAAGGAGTGCGACACGCCAGCCTGGAGGCCAGGCCACATCGATGTCGACGAGTCGCTCGGTGTCGGCACCGGTACCCATCGGGGTGCGGACCACCAGGCAGTTTGTGGAAGCGTCGATCTCGAGAGTCCCGGACAACGCAGCCTGCATCCACACTGTAGGCACCTTGAGTTGAACAGTCAGACCGGGCGGTGCAGTATCGCGGATCCGCTTCTCGTCACGATTCATCGGATCATCTCCAGCACCGTCTCTGAGCAACCGATCATCGAGCGGGCCGGCAACCTCGAGCCGCGGGTACCTCCAGGCGTCCGCGGTCGAGGAAGGGTCCGTGGCCCTTGACGCTCGGGGCCTCACTCGACGCCTGGCCAGGGCAGGATCAGCGAGGCCTGCAGTTACTGCTGATCTCGGTGACCGGCACCCATACACATTCACCAGCATAAGTTCCCGAGGAAACTGCACCGCGATGCTGACTATAGGCAATGACGTCTCCGGGGTAGGCGCCGCCAGGACCCATCGTGTTCAGCCAAGGCGCGCGAGGCCGACCAGGGTGTCAGTCCGATGGTGCTGCAGCCGCAGGGAGTTCTCGATGGTGGCGAGCTGACACGTGCCTACTAGGCTGAGTGACGGCGAACGTGCGGATCTCTTGATGGGTGAAGCGCGGCCCGACTGAGCCTACGCTGACGAACTACCCCTGCCGGCACCATCGGGAGGCCTCATCCTGTCGGCGGGTGGAGCCGGGGTGAGCACGACCATCGGGATCAGGCGTGCGGTCCTGGCCTGGTAAGAGGCGAGCTGCGGGTACTCGGCAGCGAGACGACCGAACAGCCGCTCGCGCTCGGTGCCGGTGGCGATCCGGGCGGTCGCATCCAGCATCCGGTCTCCGATCTCAACGGATACCGCCGGGCGGGCGAACAGGTTGTGGTACCAGGCCGGGTTCCTGCTGGCGCCGGCCGCGGCCGCGGCGACGACGCAGGACGCGCCATCGGCCAGGTAGGTGAGCGGCACGGTGTGCCGCCGGCCGCTGCGGGCTCCCGTGGAGGTGAGCAGCAGCAGCGGCATCCCGGTGAACATGCCGCCGACCGTGCCGCCGCTCGTGCGGAAGATCTCGACGATTCGCTGGTTCGGGTCGCTCATTCGTTGATCGGCACCGCTGCGGCCGTCAGCCGGCCGCGTGCTGGGCCACCACGTCGGCGTATCGGCGCAGGCTCTCGCCTGGGCCGGGAACCGACAGTGCGGCGTGGATGTGCTCGGCCATGGCGCCGTGCCGGTGCAGCTCCCGGTACGCGAACGTGACCTCGGTCGCCGTGGCGCCGGCCGAGGTGAATTCGATGGCGATGCGACTGGCGCTCTCGTCATCGAGCACGGGCCGCCACCCTGCACCGACCCGCCAAGTCACCGTCAGCCGGTGCGGTGGTTCCCAGGCGAGCACCGTGCCGCGAACCGCCTCGCTGCCGTCCGCGCCGCGCTCATAGAAGCGTCCGCCAAGCCGCGGTTCGATCACGACCTCCGATTCGCCCCGGATGAACGCATGCTCGGGCGGCAGCCACTCGCCGGGCCGCTCCACGAAGACCGCGAACGCCCGCTCCACCGGCGCCGGCACGGTGATCGTCTTTTGCACATCGGGTATTTCGATCACTCTACGCACCTCGACACTAGATAGTGGTACACCACCACTATATTGCACATAGAATCCCACGATGGCTACCTACCGGGACATGCCCACGCCGCACGACCCGCATCTCGCCCTGGTGCTGGATGCCGACCTTCGGATGCTCGCGGTGGCGGAGCAACTTCGTCAGCACTGGGCGGCGCACGCCGCCGCACTCGGGCTGACCGGTGTCCAAGCCAAGGCCCTGCTCCGCCTCACCGTCGGCGAGGCGACCCCGATGCGCAAGCTCGCCCAGCAGCTGCAGTACGACGCCTCGAACCTCACCACCCTCGTCGACCGGCTCGCCGGACGTGGCATCCTCGAACGCCGGGCGCACCCTGACGACCGCCGGGTCAAGGCCGTCGTCCTCACTGCCGAGGGCGAACGCCTGCGCAACCAGTTCTGGCACAACCTCGTCAACGACGCCGGGCCGCTCGCTCCACTCGACCGGTCAGACCTGCAGGCCTTGATCCAAGCCCTTGCCAAGGTCGACGACCGGACCAGGATCAGCCGTGACGCGTAGGTGTGTACAGAAAGCATCACCACAGGTACTCAGCGTGGTGTCAACGACTTTGCAGGAAGTGACATTGGCTCCGCGATGGCGCGGGCGTGCAGTACCGATCTGCCTGGTGATGGGACCAGGGCTCGTCGGGGTGGTGGTTGCTGTGGGTTGAGGCATCGAGCAGGATGCTGGGATGGATCTGCGGCCTGAGCCGATCGTTCGCAAGCGGGCGAACGTCGTCTACTCCAGTGCGTACGGCGACCTGTTCGACGATGACGTCGAGGCGCCGTCGGGGGCTGCCGGGCGCTACCTGCGCTGGCGCTGGGGCGCAGACGGTGTCGTGGTCGTCGCCCGAAGTACGGCCGGGACCCTGTTTGTCGGCGCCTACAGATATCCACCGAACGTCATGTCCCTCGAGCTACCACGTGGCGGTCGCGAACCGGGAGAGACCGCCTCTCAGGGAGCGTTGCGAGAGCTGCTGGAAGAGTCCGGGTACGTCGCCGACAGCGCAATCGAACGCGGGACGATCTACCCCGAGACCGGCCTGATCGAGAACGTCGCAACGGTGGTGGAGGCCTTCATCGCGGACCCGCAGCAGAGCGATCTGCGGCCGGCAGCTGAGGTGATGGAGTCGGTGATCCCGGCGGTCTGGCTGACGGATGACGAGGTTCTCCGCAAGGTGGCTGACGGCTCGATCCAGTGCAGCATCAGTATCGCCGCGTATGCGCTGTGCCAAGCCGTTCGCCGTACCTCGCAGTGAATCCTTCAGTCCGGCGGAAGCAGAATCCGATTGATCACCGCGTCCGTCGTCGGGGTCTGCGGTGATCTCAGCCGCTCCCCAAGACGGAGCCACTGATTCTCTTTCTCCCGAGCCTCCTTGCGCGCTCGCGCGACATCCTGCTTGACGGCCCACCCAAACGCGACCATCTGCCCGATGACGGCCGGAAGATTGGGTGCGTTGTCGACACTGAGCTCCCAGCCCAGACCCAACAGAGCCGACGCGACAGTCGACGTTGGAGCCTTCCACAGCCGCAAGCGCGTCCGCTGTTCCCGGATCTGCGTCAACGCGTCGGCGTCCTTGCCTGCCGCGACCTGCAGCACCGCGTGCTGCAGGTTGTTGACCAGCTCTTCCAGAGCACCGACGAACCGGTGTACGTCGGGCTCGAGGCCGACCTCGATCCGGCCGAGCTGCGCCTTGACCTCCCGACTCGCATCGAGGCCCGATACGTGCCGCACGGCCGTAACCGGCAGCTTCGCGAGGACGTCCGGTCTGAGGACCCAGCACGGAAACTCTGCCACCGGTGTGCGCTGGAGCTCGTTGTCCATCGTCAGGTAGACGAGCGGGCTGGATCGGCTCGTCGCCGAGTCCGCGGTTGGCAACTGCAACGCATTCGGCAGACTCATCCGGTACTCGATGCCGGCCAACTCGTCCACCAGGCTCCTCGTCGAAGCGTCGACCTCGCCGAGGTACTGCCTGAGGTCGCCGTAGAGCAACCGGTCGCGGGACAGAATCCAGTCACGTACGGCGGCCAGCGTCGGCTCGCTGTCCGCGCCTAGCTCCTCGAGCCGCTGCGCGGTGTTGGCCTTGAACTCCTCCGCAACGGCGCTCTCTTCCCACGTCCACTCCTGTGCACCGGCGACAGTGTCGAGAAAGCGCGCATAGCCGGGCGGAGGTGTGTCCTGAACCCCTCGATCGACGTGATCGGCACGTACCTCTTCGAAGCTACGGCCGGCCCGCCTCGCGACGACGAGGTCTCCGTCGACGAGCAGCCCGGTGATGTCGCTGGTCTCCAGCGGTTCGCCGTGCGGATCGGACACGAGCGCTCTGAAGGTCGGGTTGTTCAGCGCCTGCGAATCTCCGATCACCACCTTCGGCGCGAACAGCAGGTGCAGAAGCAAACTCGCCCGGAGCGCTTCCGGTCCCTTCGGAGACCCGGGATCGTGGTGCTCCCCCTCGGCGAAGTAGACCGCGCGCGCCGGTTCCCTGGAGATCACCGCTGTCCCGTCCCGAGCCGCGTATTCACCTGACCACCCCTATCGCCAAGAGCCCAAGAGCCCAAGATGTTACCGAGAGAAGGTCCCCGTTAACAGTCGACTCAGTCCTCCCCCAGGATCGGAGCGCCGCCGCGACACTTGAGAATAGGGCCATGGACGAGGAGCCGCTGGTTAAGCAGACACAGTCGATGGAGGCGGGCACCGAGGAGTCGGTGGTTGCGGAGGCGGCGTTGATGGAGGCTGAGCGGATCCGGCAGGAGGCCGAGGAGGCCGCTTCCGAGCCGGCGGCGCAGGCGGAGTGGATTCGGCAGTCGAACCTGATTTATGGCGGGCTGGCGGCTGCGGGGTTGGTGGTGGTTCAGCCGTTTCTGAGCGAGGACTCGCTGGACCTGCCGGCGACGGTGTGTGTGATCGCGTTCGCGGTGTCGATTCCGTTGTTGGCCGCGCTGCTGGTGCTGAACCGGCAGGAGGAGTTTCGCCGCCGGGCCAGCAAGTCGCCGCTCGTCGCGGTGGCCAAGGCAGTCGCCCAGGGCTCGGCGTTCGTCGGCATCACGGCGGCGTTCTGGCACATCTCGACGGCCGCGGGCATCGTGTTCCTGGCCATGGGCTTCATCGCGACCGGCGTGCACTCCTCCGGATTCGTGCGGCTCGAGTACGACGCCAAGTTCCGCTCCCGCTTCCGCCGAACCAGCAGCCCCAAACCCTGAACCAGTCAGGCGAGTAACGCGGCGAAGCCGTCGAGGTGGCGGGCCAGGGCGTACTCGAACAATCCCTCCAGGTCCGACGCCGCATCAGCCGGAATCGTTGCCAGTAAGGGGAATCGGCCGCTGCTGAGGAGTTGGTCGGAGCGCTCGCGCTGGGCTGACCACCAGCCGTCCAGCGTCACGCCGGTCTCCTGCTCGGACTCGATTTCGTTCGCAACGGACAACGCGGCGGTGACGACGAGTCCGTGCAGCGTGAGCGCCTCGCGGATCCGGATCGTCATTGGCAGGTCGAGACCGTCGAGCGCGCGGAGGGTCCACTCGGTGTGGGCCATCATGGCGGGCACCATCATCGGCCGGGTGAACGACACCGCCCTCGGCAACCAGAGGTGCCGGTGACACAGCTCCCACTGCCGACGGGCGATCAGCTCGAGCTTGGCGCGCCATCCGGGCGGACCGGGGACCGGCAGATCCACGGTGCCGAAGACCTCGTCGGCCATCTCCATGACCAGTTCGTCCTTGTTGGCAACGTGCCGGTACAGCGACATCGGACCGACCCCGAGGTCAGCCGCCAGCCGTCGCATCGAGACCGCATCAAGCCCCTCGACGTCGGCGATCGCGATCGCGGCCCGGAGCACACTCCCCCGGCTGAGTGGCTGCTTCCGAACGGCGACTCGGCGCGGGGACCCGACCGCCGGATGCCGGCGCGCGCGACTACTGACCACCGTCCCGGAACCGACCGTAGCCTCGACCAATCCCTCGTCCCGCAGCGTCGCCATCGCTCGGGTCGCGGTCGCGATCGCGACGCCCCACCGCTGAGCGAGCTGCCGGACCGACGGGATCCGCTCGCCCGGCCGCAGCTCGCCGGACAGGATGCGGCCGCGGAGCTCCTCAACGATCCGCCGGTACGGCGGTTCCGCCCGCGTCATCGAACCTCCCGACGAATGTACTAGTCCACCGAAACACTTTTCCCCTGCAAAACAAGAGAATCAAGACCGAAGTAAATACAGTGTACGCATGACCGAGCATACACTGTACGCACGCATCCGGCGGGCGAACGACGGCGATCGGCACGCAGTGGAGACCGTCCTCACCGAAGCCTTCCTGGACGATCCCCTGGTTCGCTGGCTCTTCCCCGCACCAAGCGAACGCCTCCGCCTCCAGCCACTCTTCTACGCCGACCTCCTGGATCGACCCGACGCCGAGGCCTACCTGACCGACCACGACGAGGCCGCCGCACTCTGGCTGAACATTGCCCCTGGCAACGGACAACTGAGCAACCAGGACCCGGCCGGCCCAAACGACTCACGCCTCCAGGCATTAGGACAAGCCCTGGCCGAGCGCCATCCTCGCCACGAACCTCACCTCTACCTAGCCTGCATGGGAGTCCTGGCGCATCGCCAAGGGGCAGGTCTCGGCTCGGCGATGCTGCGCCAGCGGCTGGAACGAACCGAGGCCGACCAGCTCGCCGTATACCTGGAAGCGAGCTCTCCCCGCAGCCGCGCCCTCTACGCGCGCCACGGCTTCGAGGACCTCGGCGACCCCATCCGCGTCGCCGACAGCCCGCTCCTCTGGCCGATGTGGCGCCCATCCGCAAACCCAGCCAGCAAAGGGAGAACGCAATGACCGCAAGACACGCACCAACCGTGGTCTTCGTCCACGGCACCAACTCGTCGTCGTACTTCTGCTCCGGCCTCATCACCGAACTCACCCTGCGCGGCCACCGCTGCGTCGCCGTCGACCTCCCGGGCCATGGCACCGAGGGCTTCTTTCCACGTTCGTACCAGGCCCCACAGGATCTCGAAGGCCTCGCGACCGAGCCCTCGCCGAACGCCAAGTTCACCATCGACGACTACGTCGAGCGCGCGGTCGACGTCGTACGACGTGCTCGTCGACACGGCCCGGTGATCCTGGCCGGCGCCAGCCAGGGTGGTGTGACGGTCAGCAGGGTCGGGAACGCCGTACCCGAACTGCTGGATCGGGTCGTCTACCTGGCGGCGTACTGCTGTGTCGAGCTGCCGAGCATGTCCGACTACCTCCGGACACCGGAGAACAGCGAAAGCCTCCTCCCCTTGGTGATGCAGGCCGTGGTCGCCGATCCGGCTGTGGTCGGGGTGGCGCGGGTGAACTGGCGTTCGGCCGATCCGAAGATCGTCGACGGCATCAAGCAGTGCCTCGCCGGAGACTTCACCGACGAGCAGATGGGCCGCCTGCTCAACCTTCTCGAACCCGACGAGCCCGTCAGCATCCCGTTGGCGGACGCCCGCGGCGAGGCGGACACGTGGGGCCGAATCCCGCGCACGTACGTGCGTTTCACCCAGGACCGGCTGATCCCCCTCGCACTCCAGAACCGCTTCATCGCTGAGGCGGACCGGCTCACTCCGGACAACCCGACCGACGTACGAAGCGTCCCCGCCCCGCACGTCGGCCCCTTCGAACGCCCCGAGCTGGTAGAAATCTTCACCGACCTGCTGAGCTGAAGGGTGTCAGGACAGGGGGCGGTTGCCGCGGATGACTCCGTGGGGGTCGCGTTGGTGCTTGATGGCGCGTAGGCGTTCGAGGACGTCGGCCGGGTAGACGCGTTCCGCGGTCTCCCCCTCGGTGAAGTTCGCGACGACGCGGGAGCCCTGGTACGGCGCCATCGCCGCGCGGAAGGCGCCGAGCTGCCCGGCGATCGGCGCCGCCAACTCCGGTACGGCGACGATCCCCGCGGCCATCGCGACGTACGGATCCTCGATGTGCTGCACAGCCCCGTGACCCTCGCTCGCCTGGGCGAACGCCCCGCCGAGGTGGCGCACCTCGACCAGCGCGATCGGTGACGGCGATCCCGGCGCCAGAACCTCGAGCAATGCCTCGGCGGCGCCACCGTCCAGACCCCGCAGCACCACGGACTCGAGCTGTACCGGCAGCGGATCGACGGGCTCGTCAGCGATCGACGTAATCTCCGCCAGCGGTACGACGTCGATGAGGTCGGCCACGCAGCCGGGCACGGCACGCAGCGGAGCGAGCAGTGGCGTCGCGGCCGCGGGTGTCCCGATATAGGTTGAGTCGATCGCGACCATCCACCGCCCGCGCAGCAACTCCGGGACGATCGGCAGGTCCGGAAGATTGAACAGCCAGTACCACAACGTCAGCTCGTCCGGCGCGTCGCGCGTCACCTCGGTGAACGCCTGCAACACCTCCTGCGCCCGCTCGATCGGCCACAGCAGACGCCCGCCGAAGATCTCCGGTACGACGAAGAGCTCGAGCTCAATCGCCGTCACGATCCCGAACTCACCGCCACCACCGCGCAGCGCCCAGAACAGATCCGGGTCGGACGCCCGCGTCACCGAGACGAGCGTCCCCTGGGCATTGACCAGCTCGAACCGCCGGACGTTGTTCGCGGCGAACCCGTACTTGCGGCCGAACCAGCTGAGCCCACCACCCAGCGTGTACCCGACCACGTTGATATCCGGACTGCTCCCCGGCAGCCCGCTGAGGCCGGTCCCGCTCAGCGCCTTGTTGAGCTCACCCCACCGCACGCCCGCGCCGACTGTCGCCGTTCCGCCGGCGAGGTCGATCTCGATCGTCCGCAGGCCCAACGTGCGCAGCAGAATCGTGCCGTCGATCGCCACCGACGCACCGTGGCCGCGTGCCTGCGCCGAAACCGTCAGCCCCTGAGCGGCCGCGTAGGCCACCACGGTCGCAACATCCGCCGCCGTCTCGACATCGATGACGGCCACCGGTTGCTGATCGACGGCAAGGTTCCAGGCGTGCCGCTCCGCCTCCCAGTCCGCGGCCGACGGAACGACGACCCGGCTCGAAATACTGTCCGTAAGCGCCTGCACCTGCTCGGGCGAGAGCCCACTCTGGCTGTTCACAAAATCCCCCAACGTGATGTGATCCGATCCTCGGCTCACCGTAGGAGGGTGCGAGCGACCATAAATCGGCAACCTTGGCCATATTGGCGCAGACCACTGCCTACATCACGCGGACTCAGGCCAGCCGGGCGGCAGCCTCGGTCCGGTTGGAGACGCCGAGCTTGCCCAGGATCGCGCTGACGTGGTGGTTGACGGTGTTACGACTGAGCACGAGCTGGTCGGCGATCTCGGCGTTCGTCATGCCGGTGCGTAACAACGCGTGCACTTCCAGCTCCCGGCTGGTCAGCCCGAACGGGTTGTGCCGATGCGCCCGCCACGGCGCCCGCGTGCCCCGTCGTTCGCCAAGAGCTCGCAGCCGGTCGCGGGTCCGCGCAACGGCAGGCTGAGCCCCGAGCCGAGCCAGTACGGCGGAAGCCGCCCGGACCGCATCCGCATCACCGGCCAGCCGGGCCAGCGCAGCGTCGTACGGCAGCCCACGCCGCTCGTAGGCGTCCGCGGCGCCGGACCAATCACCCGCCATCTCCAGCGCGAACGGCTCGGCAGCCGGCACCGACGGTGGTTGCCCACCGGCCCGGAAGATCCAGCACGCCAGCGCACCGGCTTGCCACGGATCGGCATCCGGTCCCATGCCGGACAGCCCGCTCCGCGCCTCGGCGATGGCTTGCTCGTCGTCCCCGGCCAACCAGGCAGCCTCGGCCCGTGCCTCGATCAACGGCGTCAGTCGCATCGGATGCGGCTCCGGGCTGAGCTCCACCGCACGATCCAGGGCCGGCCACGGGTCGCCGTCACCACGCCGGGCCCGGAGCAGTCCGACGACAGCCTGCGGCAGTATCTCGGCCGGAACAGTCAGCCGGGCATCCGCCAACAACGCGTTCGCGGCGGTCTCGGCCGGCTGCCAGTCTCCCTGCAGCAGCTGCGCGTAGGCCCGGCAACCGCGCAGGTGATAGACGAACATCGAGGATTCACCAGCGCGTAGGTAGGTCAGCGCCCGATCGAGCATGGGTACGGCGCGGGCCGGATCCCGCCGGTACGCCGCCAGACAGGGCCCGACGTTCGTCGCCCGGAACGCGAACTGCTGCCAGTCCGCCACCACGATTCGTTCCCGGATCGCGTCGAGCTCGTCCCAACCGTTGTCATCGGCAACGATCTGGGCGGCCGTCGCGTAATAGTTCACCCAGGCTTCGACATCCGGTCGCGACCCGGCCAACGACAACGCCAACGACGCATAGCGGCGGACCGAATCGCCGTCGTGGACGAAGAACGACTGCTCGGCCAGCTCGGCGTAGGCAGCGGCCAGTTCAGCGCCGGGCGGGAACCGCTCCAGCAGCGCGATCGCCTGACCAGCGGCGCGCAGCGCGTCCTGCGGCCGGCTCAGACAGCCGAGGTTGTGCGCCTGGATCTGCAGGGCCTGCGCTTCGGCGACCCGGTCGCCGCTCCGACGATGCAGCCCGATCGCCAGGTCGCCGCAGTCGATCCGCTTGGTCAGATCTCCGCACAGGTAGTACTCGGTCGAGGCCGCCTCGAGCAGCTCGAGCTGCTCGGCCGCGTCGTAGGAGTCGAGATGGGCCAGCACGCGATCGTAGTGCGCGGCAGCCTCGCGATGGGAGCCGAGCGCGGCCGCGTGCCGACCGGCGAGCGGGGCGTAACGGCGCAGTACGTCGTCGTCCCCGGCCTGCTCGGCATGCTCGACGATCCGGCTCAGGTCGTTGCCCTCAGCACCATTCCGGACGAGCTCGGCCAGCACGGCACGATGCAGCTCGAGTCGCCGGAACGCCGGAATCGATGCGAGCACCGCGAGCCGGGCCAGCTCGTGGCGGAAGTCGATCAACCGGCCGCTCGATCGCACCAAGCCGTTCTCGATCGCCTCGTCGAGGCCGTGACACGCGCCCGGCGCCAGCGACTCGATGAGATCGAGCGGCGCGTCCGTCCCGGCGACCGCGAGCGTCTCGACCGCACTGTGAGCCGCGGCGGACATCCGGGCGAGACGGCCGCAGACCGCGTCCTGCACGGTCGCCGGCAGCTTCCCGGGCGGAGCGGCGAGTACCTCGGTCACGAAGAACGGATTGCCACCGGTGATCCGATGCAAGCGCTCGGCGTCGAGGTCGCGGACCGCTGCCAACTGCTGCACAGCGCGCAGGCTCAGGCGCTCGATGCCGATCCGGGTGATCCCGGCAAGTGGGGCGAGATCTCCGAGCAGAATGGCCAGCGGATGGGTCCGGCCGATCTCGTCGTTGCGGTAGGTAGCTACGAGCACGGCACTGACGTCGGCCAGCCGCGGCGCCAGAAACCGGATCAGGTCGAGGGTCGCCGCGTCGGCCCAATGCAGATCCTCGATCACGAGAACCGTCGGCTGCCGTCGACCGGCCAGATCCGCCGCCACGCTGTCGAACAGCTCCCCGACCGGCGCACCCGCGAGGACCTTCCGCAACACATCCGCGACCGCAGGGCCCATCCCGGGCACCACATCGAGCAACGGTCCGAGCGGCCGCGGCGAGCTCAACGGCTCGCAGCGGCCCCTGAGCACCCTGGTGTCACGATGCGTCGACGCGGCAAAACGCCGTACGACGCTGGTCTTTCCGACTCCTGCCTCACCTGCGACCAGGACCAGCCGGCCCGATCCCCGTTCGGCGTCCGACAGCGCTTTCGCCAGGGCCCGCAGCGGCTCGTCCCGTTCGAGCAGCGGTGCCCGGCAACCTTCCTGTTCCCCCGAGTGATTCAGCATGATCCCCCTTCAAGCCGACACTGGCAGGGTAAACCCCCAGGCGGCAATCAGGCGGTCTGCGGCCAGAGGTAGTTCCCGGACCAACCAAAGGTGGATCGCGGGCGTCCGACGTACCAACAAGTCCACGATCGGCGCCGAATCTCGCGGACCTGGTCATCGGTCACACTCGATGGAGACACGAGTCGTAGGAGGAGAGGTCACCCGGATGCCCCTGCAGGTTGTCGTCGGTGCCGGTCCGGTGGGGACGGCGACTGCCCGTCTCCTCGCCGCCCACGGCGAACAGGTTCGGGTGATCACCCGGTCCGGGAGCGGGCCGGACGGCGTCGAACGGGTTGCCGCGGACGCGAGTGACCCCGCGACGCTGGCACGGCACGTCGAGGGCGCGACGGCGATCTTCTCGTGCGCGGGACCGGCCTACCACCGCTGGGCATCGGACTGGCCGCCGCTGGGCACCGCATTGATCCACGCGGCCGAGACAAGCGGAGCCGTGCTGGTGACGACCGGCAACCTCTATGGGTACGGCGCAGTCGACGCCCCCATGACCGAGGAGACGCCGTTGCATCCGAACTCCGTCAAGGGGCAGGTGCGCGCGAAGCTGTGGGCAGACGCACTGGCCGCGCACCAGGCCGGGCGGATCCGGACCGCAGAGGTGCGCGGCTCGGACTATCTGGGCGCCGGCGCGGTCACGCCGTTCAGCGTGATGGTGTTGCCGAAGGTGATCAGCGGTGGTCGCGGTTCGATACCGGCCGACCTGGATGCGCCGCACAGTTGGACGTACGTCGATGACGTCGCGCGCACGTTGATCACCGTCGCCGCCGATCCGAACGCGTGGGGTCGCCCGTGGCATGTGCCCAGCCCGGAGCCGGTGTCGATCCGCGCCCTTGCGACTCGTGCCGCCGAGCTCGCTGGAGCACCGGCAGCCCGGGTCGCCACGATGCCGACGATCGCGTTGCGGCTCGCGGGTCTGTTCAATCCGACCGCGCGGGCGATGGTCGAGACGCAGTACCAGTGGCAGCGGCCGTTCGTCCTCGACTCGTCGGCGGCGACTGTTGCCTTCGGCATCAAACCTACCTCCGTCGACGACGCTCTGCAGGCATCGATCGACGCTGTGCGATGACGGCTTGGCCGGGGCTCTAGGCTGTCCGGACCGACGGGGTCGACCGCTTGTGAAAGGGATGGGATGAGTTCCAGGAAACCGCGGCATTGGGGTCGGCGGCTGATCGTCACGGTGGTGGTGCTGGGGGTCCTGCTGGTCGCCATCGACCGGGCTGCGGCGTGGGTGGCCGAGAACCAGCTGACCACGATGGCGGAGAAAGAGGCCGCCAAGTACGACGTGACCTCGTCGGACACCTCGGTCAAGATCGGCGGATTCGGGTTCCTGCCACAGCTGGCCAAGGAGCGGTTCTCGAAGGTCACGCTGACCATGAAGCAGCCGACGCTCGACGCGGTCCCGGCGGAGGATCTGAAGGTCGATCTGAGCGGCGTCCATGTGCCGCGCGGTCTCATCACGGGCGATCCCGGTACGGCGGTGACCGTCGACACCACTGATGTCCGGCTGCAGCTGTCGCCGGCCGAGCTGGCCAAGCAGGCCGCTCGCAGCACCGGCCTGACCGGGCTGACGATGAACGTCCTCGGCGACAAGCTGCAGGCGAAGCTGACGGTGCGCGGGGTCACGGCCGACGCTACCGTCCGCCCGCAGATCCTGAAGGGCCGGATCGTGCTCGTCGTCGATCAGCTCTCCGACAACATCCCGTCGTTCCTCCAGAGCACGGTCAAGTCCCAGCTGTCGAAGGGCATCACCCTGCCCAAGCTTCCCTTCGGTGCGACCCTGAAGACAGTAAGCATCGAAGGCAGCTCAGTAATCCTCACCGCCACAGCAGCAGACCTGAAGATCGCCGGCTGACTTTCTCACCTTTCATCCCTTGGGTGGCCTTGGTTCGCGATATATCGTCGGACTATCGCAATCTCTTCGTAGGGACGGGTGGTCGTGATGACCGGATCGACGTACGCCGCGGGCTGGCCCTGGGCCCAGTTCGCGCGCAACTGTTCAACCTTCGACGACATCAAAGAGGAGCTGCGCGCGGCGATGACCGGCCGGCGCGCACACACTCACCAAGGACACCAGGGATTCGGCCCGCAGTGGGGCATGTTCGGCGGCGGTAGCCAGCTGTTCGGCCCGCCGTGGGGCCCGCCGCCGCGCTGGCGTGGACCGAAGGCCCGGCGCGGTGACGTGCGGGCCGCGATTCTCGCCGTACTGGCCGAGCAGCCGATGAACGGCTACCAGATCATCCAGGAGATCGCCGACCGCAGCGGTGGCGTGTGGAAGCCGAGCCCCGGCTCGATCTACCCGACACTGCAGCAGCTCGAGGACGAGGGCCTGGTCAAGGCCGACGCGGAGACCGGTCGCCGGACGTTCACGCTGACCGACGAGGGACGCACGTACGTCGCCGAACACCAGGACGAGGTGTCCGCACCCTGGGAGGCGATGGGCGCACCGCGGCCCGCCGACGACGACAACGGCCTGAAGCCGATGCTCGGTCAGGTCGCGACCGCGATGTGGCAGATCCTGTCCACCGGTACGCCGGAGCAGCAGGCGAAGGCCCGCGAGGCCGTCAGCGAACTGCGCCGCAAGCTGTACGGCATCCTGGCCGACGGGGCACCGGAGGACGACGGGGAAGAGGGCGGGGACCGCTCATGAGCTCGCGCTCACCCCAACGACGCGAGCAACGACGTGACCGGCGCGCGCGGGACTGGCACGGCGCCGGCTGGGGCGGTCCGGGCTGGGATCGGCCCGGCTGGGACCGGACGGGCCCTGGCGGCCAGGGCTGGGTGGCCTGGGCCGCAGCTGACGAGACCGACCGACGTGACGTCGAACGCCGTACGCCCGAGCGCCGCCAGGGCCCGGTCCGCATCGGTGACGCCGAACGCGATCAGGCCGTCGCCCTGCTCAGCGACCACTTCGTCGCCGGCCGACTCACCCAGGCCGAGTTCGAGGAGCGCAGCGAGCAGGCGACCCGAGCCCGGTACGTCGACGACCTGGCGCCGCTCTTCGACGACCTCCCCACCCAGACCGAGCTGCAGCCGGCCCTCGGCCCCTGGTCACCCCCATCCGCCCGCGGTCGCCGTCACGGTCCGCCGCCGGCGTTCATGATGCTCGCGCCGTTCCTCATGATCGGCCTGTTCATCACCGCCGCCACCCTGGCCGCTCCGTGGCTGCTGTGGGGCGTCTTCTGGATCGTCCTCATCAGCGGAGCCCACCGCCGCCGCTGGCACAACCACAACCGCTGACCCCACCTCACCCCGACTCCAGGCCTGGAGTCGGGGTGGTTGGATGGGCAGCATGAGCACGGTTCTGCGGTATGCGGCCTTCACCACCGACCCGGCCGGCGGCAACCCGGCCGGTGTGGTTCTCGATGCCGGCGGGCTCGACGCCGCGGCCATGCAGGCGATCGCGGCCGAGGTCGGCTACTCCGAGACCGCCTTCCTGACCGCGGGAAACAAGGTGCGGTACTTCTCCCCCAAGGCCGAGGTCCCGTTCTGCGGCCACGCGACCGTCGCCACCGCCGTCGCGCTGGCTCAGCGCGTCGGCCCTGGCGAGCTGGTCTTCTCGACCCAAGCCGGCCTGGTCCCGGTCACCGTGGACAGCACGTTCCGGGCGACGCTGACCAGCGTCGAACCGTACGTCGAAGCGGCCGGCGATATCCAGACCGCACTCGACGCCCTCGGCTGGCAGGCCGAAGATCTCGATCCGGCGCTACCGCCACGGATCGCGTACGCCGGTGCCCGCCACCTCGTCGTGAGTACGGCGACCCGGCAGCGGCTGGCCGACCTCGACTACGACTTCGACCGGCTGCTCGCCTACATGCTCGAACGCGACCTCATCACCCTCCAACTCGTGTGGCGCGAGGACCCCGTCACCTTCCACGTCCGGAACCCGTTCCCGGTCGGCGGGGTGGTCGAAGACCCGGCGACCGGCGCGGCCGCGGCCGCGTTCGGCGCCTACCTGCGCGAGCTCGGCCTGGTCGACGCGCCGGCCACTCTCACCCTCCACCAGGGCGACGACCTCGGCCGTCCGAGCCTGATCGAGGTCGAGCTCCGTGCCGACGACTCGAGGGTCCGCGTGAGCGGCAACGCCGTACCGATTACGGCACCCGGGTAAGCCACTCATCGGTGCCGAACTTCTCCCCGACGCGCTCCTGGGCCAACGCGACCGTCTCCGCATCGATGACACCGTCGGTCAGCCCGTAGCGTCCACGGAACGACGCGACCATCCGGTCGATCACGTCGGCGCGATCCATGCCGGTCTGGCTGCGGAGCGGGTCGACGCGCTTGTTCGCGCTCGTGGTCCCCTTGTCGGACAGCTTCTCCCGGCCGATCCGCAGGACCTCGAGCATCTTCGACGCGTCCATGTCGTAGGCCATCGTGACGTGATGCAGTACAGCGCCACCCGCGAACCGCTTCTGCGCGGCGCCCGCGATCTTCCCGGCCGGTGAGGTGATGTCGTTGATCGGCTGGTACGTCGCCGCGATGCCGAGATCGTTGAGCGCACCAACGACCCAGTCGTCCAGGAACGCGTACGAATCAACGAAAGACAGCCCGGACACCAGGGACTCGGGCACGTAGAGCGAGTACGTGATCGTATTACCCGGCTCGACGAACATGGCTCCGCCGCCGCTGATCCGCCGTACGACTGTCACGTCGTGCTTGGCCGCGCCTTCCAGGTCGACCTCGTTACGCAACGACTGGAAGCTGCCGATGATGACCGCGTTCGAGGCCCACTCCCACACCCGCAGCGTCGGCGCGCGCTCACCCGAACCGACCTGTTCGGCCAGCACCTCGTCGAGCGCCATCTGCACCGCCGGCTCCCGGGGTACGTCGTGGACGAACTCCCACTGGTGATCCCGCCAACCCGTTGCCCCGGTCAACGCACGCCGGACGGCAACCGCGACGGCCTCCGGGGAGAAGCCGAGCATCTCGACGCCATCACCCAGTACGGCGCGCACCCGCGCTGCGATCTGGGCCGGCGGAGTCGCGACCGGAAGCCCTGCCAGCGCGCCATTGATCCGCTCCAGCGCGTCATCGGGCTCGAGGAAGAAGTCCCCACTGACCTGTGCCTGCCGCACGTGCTCGTCCACCACGTCGAGATCGGCGACAACAAGTTTCCCGCCCGGCACTTTGTACTCACCATGCATACCCACCGCAACTGACTCCGCTCGTTAGATGTTCCCGCGGCTCGCGGGCACTGTGCCCAAGCCGGTGCTCACGGTCATCACGGGAGTCTTCGGTCGCAACTACCGCAGGACGGTCGCACCGGTCTGGCGCAGCTGAGCTACTTGCAGGTCAGCGTGAACACCTGGTCGGCGACGAGAAAGTTGGGCTCCTCGACGACCAACTTCTGGGTGACCTTGAACGTAGCGCCGCTCTCCTTCCCGGTCGGGTCGACCGTGCCCTCGACCGGGTAGGAGCCGGCGTCCGGGAAGTCGGTGTCGGTCGGGCTGGAATTCGTTGGGAGCGTGGACTCCCAGTGGTAGGTCACTGATGCATCGTCGTCGGTCGTGATCGTGCCTTGGACCGTGATCAGCTGACTGCAGTCGACCACGGCAGCCAGATCGGTGATCTTGACCTGGGTGACCTGACCACCACCGCGCAGAAGCAGCCATGCGCTGAACACGATGGCGACACCGAGGACGCCGGCCAGCACGACGTACCTGCGCGGACTCCTTGGTGACACGGGCAACGCCGCCACCGGTGCAGGCGCGGCGAAGGACGCGGCCGGAACCATGACGGGCGCGGGCCGTATCGGTGCCGGCGCCGGCGCGGGCTCGGCCGCGGCGGGCGTCGACCGCAGCGCGAAGGCTCTCGCCGTCTCGAGCCGGAAGCCCGATTCGTCGGCCAGAAACTGTTGATACGTGGAGATTGCTTCGGCTCGCGCCTGGTCGAAGTCCGCGTCGTCCACCACCCCGATCGCCGCCGCGCGCACCGCGAACCCGTACATCAACTCCAGCGGACGCCCGAACTCATCGGTCAGCGGACCGCCCGCCGCGGCCCCGAGATCGGCATCGGTGAGCCGTTGGGTCCGATACGCCAGTACGACGTCACCGGCGGCCAGACCGTGGAGCCGCGTGATCGCGGTCTCCGCGTCGGCCCCGGTCGCTTCGCCGAGTACGCCGTACTCGTTGCTCTCGGCAAGGAAGTCCGGAGCCAGCAGGGTCTGGTACCCGGTGTGGCGCCCGCGGGCGACCAGAAACGACCAGCCGTACGCAGACGCCACCGCGGTCACCGTCCGCTGAGCCGGGACGCGGGGAGTCGTTCTTCGAGCCGGCCCAACTCCTCGGCGAACTCGCCGAGCACACGGGCCCGCGCCGCCTCGACGCTGGCCGCGTACCGCCGGACGTCGCGCCGTTCGGCTCCGGCCCGCCGGGCCTCTTCGGCCGACGTGCCATCCATCCAGTCGAGGAACATGCCCGCGACCTCGCGGCCGGCCGAGCCACCGACGACGTCCTGAAGCCTTCGCTGCAAGGCGATTCCGGCCGGTCGCTCGAGGAAGGCCGCCAGCGAGGACTGCGGTTGGCGGCGGGATCGCAGGTGCACATCGAGCTGCCGCCGGCTGGCCGGGTCGAGCGACTGCGCGATCTGGCGGAAGAGATCCGGCAGGATCGCGGTGAGCGGAATCTCCACGTTGGTCGGATGGACCTCGCCGTTCGGCCGTTTCAGGACCCGGCCGTCGATGTCCATCTGGGCGAAGTCCGGTCCGACCGCGCTGACCGGGATCAGCCGGACGATCCGCTCACCCCAGCTGTGCGTCTCGACCAGCGCCCTCAGCTGGGGTGTGGTCATCAGCGCGTTGCGCACCATGCTGAGCCGAACGTTGTCATCGGCATCGATCGGCTCGCCGAACCCGCGGACCAGGTCCCACTTGGTCAGCACAAAATGGATCGGGCAGGTCGCGCCGGCCATGATGCCGGTGAGCGGCTGGATCGAGCTCCGGAAGTACCGTTGGCCGGCGGGCTCGCCGCGAAGGAACTGGAGAACGCGGTAGCCGTCGAGCATGCCGAGCAAACCGTGGGCGTGCTGGATGCGATCTTCCAGATCGCCGAGGGCGGTCGAGCCGGCCGCTTGCTCGGACTCCAGCAGCTCGCCGGCGTAGTCCAGGTAGCTGATGGTGAAGATCTGATGCTTGACGCCTTGATCCATCGACACACAATCGAAAACGAGCTCCCGGGTCTCGCCGGTCCGGGTGCCGCGCGGCCAGGGTTCGGTGGTGTCGCTGACGGCGTCGAACACCTTGCTGAGATAAACCCGCTGCGCGGCCGCGGTCTCGAGAAAGTACGACCGCGCAACCGTCGGAACATTCACCGTATGAAACATGCTCGACAGATAAACCGTCTTCCCCGACCCCGCGATCCCCAACGCAACCACCCTGAAATGCGGGATCGCGGGCGGCTGAACCGTCCGCGCCGCCGGCGTTGCGGGTGCAGGCGGGTAGGTGGGCCGTTGCGTGGGGGTGGGTGCGGGCGGTTGGGCGGCCGGGGCCGCCGCGAAGTATCGCTGACGGAGACCGAAGGCGTGGACGGTCGCGGCGAGGACCAAGATCAGATCGAGAAAGCCGCCGGGCCCGGGCCTGGCAACGACGTCCAGGACGACAACCAGCGCCAGGAGCGCGGTGTAGCCGGCAGACGCCGCCCACAAGCCACGGTCCTTCAGCCGTGAAGCCGCCAGGGCAGACGGCAACGGAGCAAGCAAACCAAACGACCACACGGGCATCAACGCCCAGAACACCGACCCAGCCCCCAAGGCCTGCGGATGCGGAGCACGCTGCGCAGGCGTCAACGACCAAGCAGGCGCCGCAGACGTCGTACGCCCAGCGTCCGTCGGCGGCTCCGGATCCGCCCATTGCAACCGCTCATCCCTCACCACAGGCACCGCCTTCACCACCCGAACCGGCTCAACGGCAGGTGGTTCCGCGACGACAGGTGGCGCGACGGGTGCCTCGTCTGCCGCAGGTTGTTCCGTAGTCACGGACGGCTGCTCCACCGCAGGTGGTTCTGCGACGACGGGTGGTGGTACGACCGGCGTCTCTTCCGCCGCAGGTGGTTCTGCGACCGGCTCCTCTACCGCAGGTGGTTCAGCCTCCGGCTCCTGCTCAGTGGTCGCGGGTGCTTCTTCTACTGTTTGGAGGATTGTGATGGTTAGGGGGAGGTCTAGTTCGCCGGTGGGGCCTTTGAGGTTTAGGGAGCCGGTGGCGGTGACGTGGGTGTCTACTGAGACGTCTATGCCGTCATCTGTTTCCTGGACGTGGATCCACTCGGCGGATGGGGTCGGTGTGCAGATGTGGGCTACCGGCGGGCCCGACAAGCGCACCACGAGATGTGGGCGTTCGGCTCCGGCCGGGACCGGGTCGAAGCGCAGCTCGGTCAGCGTGGGTGTGAGGACAGCTTCGTTGACAGCAGCCTGGGCGGGCTCCGCGACGTACTGAATGTCCGTGCGTGCAATCTCGACCAGCGCCTCATGCGCACCCACGGCCGCCGGCAAGTTGTCGCTCAGCAGCCGGGTCCGCAGCTCACTCACCGCACCAAGCCGGGAGAACATGTTGGAGTCCGTCATCGCGGCCTGCAGATCCGCCGGAATCGGTTGCGGCTTGATCCGCCGCCGTCGGCTCCTGGCCAGATACAGCTCGCCCTGCATCTCCACGTCCCGACTGGGTGTCTGATGCGGCGTCTTGGCCCGAACCCGGTCGAAGATGTAGTCGTACAGCTCGTTCAGCGAGACCCACCCGTCTTCGTCACGGTCGGCCTCGCCGGTCGCAAGCCCTTCCACCAAAGCGGTGGTGAAGACGGACGGCCGCCGACTGTTGTCATCGGCAAGCTCATCACCTTCGAACGCGTACTCGATCGAGTTCGACGCCGTGATGACCGCGCGCCCCCGACCACCACCGACGCGATTCCCCGGAAAGTTGTCGAGGACATTGACCTCACCGGTCGAGCGAACGGCGACGCCTTTGCCGAAAGCCCCGCCGTAGCAGCAATCCAGTAGCAGTACGACGCTCCGCGACCGGCTCGCCTGCATACACCGCCGAACGAAGTCCGCGGAGATCGACGTAGAACTCAACCGGTTCGGCCGGGTGTTGCGGGCGGCGAAGAACAACTCACCCGACTCACTCTTCAAACCATGGCAGGAGAAATGCATCAGCAGGACGTCGTCCGGCTGGCTCTCCGCGAGCAGATCTTCGATCCGCGTCTGGATCACGTACGACGGCTCGTTGCGCACCGTCTCCACCTCGAACGCGCCGATCTGCTCGTCACCCAGCACGCGTCCCAACGCGTCGGCGTCCGCCGCCGGCGATCGGAGATGCCTCAGGCCCTCGTGGTCGTACTCGTCGTTCGCGACGATCAGTGCCCTGCGCCGGCCTTCCATCATTCCCCCGGAGCGCCGGAGTGCTTGGTCAGGAACAGCTCGATCAGCCGCGTCTGCTCGGTCGCGCTCACCTCGGACAGCTCGAGGACGTCGCCGTCGAGCTCCAGCCGGATGGTTCGCTTGGCCCCACCGCTGCCCCGCGCCAACCAGGCCCGGATCGACGAGACCACCGAGCGGACGCCCTGCGCGGCCTCGGCGAACGTGACGATCAGCCCGCCGACCACGGCCGCCTCGAACGCACGCGATCCCGGCGGAGGATCACCGGCCGGAAGTGCCTTCACGTCATCGACGTCCAGCTCGAGCAGCTCTTGCCGAAGATAACCGGTCAGCTGATCGACTCGCTCGGCGTCAGCACCGGATTCGGCGAGCTGAATCCGTAGCTCCACCACCATGGCCCCCTCGAATCCCGGCGACCATCGCGCTGCGAAGCCCCTCCCCACACGCGCAGTCACCTGATTGTCACCAGATTAGACCGGGGACCGCGTGCTCGGCTACGAATCAGCCGCGATCTCAGTGCTAGCCCTGACAAGCCCCGCTGCTGCGCAGCTCAGCGCCGTGATGCTGATCGCGTCGACCCGACGTCACTCCGCGGGCGTGAGCACGCCGACCACCTGAAGCACGTACTCGCGGACTTCTTCCACAGCGCCGTTGCCGTCGACCTCGTGGACCAGGTCGCGTCCGCCGTACAGGCTGATCAGCGGGACGGTCTGGTCGGCATACACCTGCAGGCGACGCCGAATGACGTCCTCGGTGTCGTCCGAGCGGTGCTCGATCTCGGCCCGGCGCAGCAGCCGCTGGACCAGCTGCTCGGACTCGACCCGCAGCACGACGACCGCGACCAGGCTGCGGCCTTGCGAGATCAGGATGTCGTCGAGAACCGCTGCCTGGTCGAGTGTCCGCGGATATCCGTCGAGCAGGAAGCCGGGCTCGCAGTCCTCGGCGGCCAGGCGCTCACGGACCATCGCGTTCGTGACCTCGTCCGGCACCAGGCCGCCGGCGTTGAGGTACCCCTGCGCGGTCCGGCCCAGCTCCGTGGCGGCTGCGACCTGGGCGCGGAAGATGTCGCCGGTCGAGATCACCGGCACGCCGAGACTCTTGGCCAGCAGCTCGGCATGGGTGCCCTTGCCGGCCCCCGGCGGCCCCATCAGGACGACAGTCGTCACGGCGAACTCCCTTACTCCCGGTAAGTCCTCCAGAATATGGGAGGTCCCGCCCGTGCGGTACGGCGTACGTCACTCCAAATCGCACGGACAGGTCACACCTACCTGGGGGGCTCAGAACTCCCATTCCGGGCGAAGTTCGACGGTGTCACCCGGCCCCGCGAACTGGAGACCGATCTCCTCGGCGCGCTCCCGGGTCGCGCAGTCCAGGACGAAGAACCCGGCCAACTGCTCCTTGGTCTCCGCGTACGGTCCGTCCGTGCCGACCGGCTTCTTCCCTTCCCAGCGGTAGATCCGGGCCGAATTCGGCGCGTCCAGCGCCAGCCCGCTGACGAGCTCACCGCTGGCGGACAGCTCCGCCAGCAAGGCGTCGAACTCCTTGCCCATCGCCTCACGCTCGTCCCGCGGGACCTTCTGCCCCCGCTCGGTGAAGTCGATCGTCGGGTGCGCCCACGGCTGCGGGTTGGAATGAATCAGGATCACGTACTTCATCACTGCCTCCGATAGGTTCAGCCGGTACGCCGTTGTGCGCCCGGCACCGATGACGTCGGAGGCCCCGCAAGCCACTCGACATTTCGCCCTGATGTATCACGCGTCACATCGAGTCACAGTCTCCCGGTCGAGATTCGTCAGCGTGTCAGAAGCCACGAAACGGACGGAGAAGGTCATGAGCACGATCTTGGTGACGGGCGGCACGGGCACGCTGGGACGGGAAGTGGTTCCGCTGATCCAGGCGGCCGGGCGGGCCGTGCGGGTGCTGAGCCGGCACGCCGGCGACCGGGGTGACGGCATCGACTACCGGGAGGTGGATCTGCTCACCGGCGACGGGCTCGACGAGGCGGTCGAAGGAGTCGACGTCATCCTGCACCTGGCCGGTGGGCCGAAGGGTGACGAGATCGGCACGCGCAACCTGGTCGCCGCGGCCGAGCGGGCCGAGGTGGGTCACCTGGTCTTCATCTCGGTGACCGGGGTCGAGCAGGTTCCGCTGGCCTACTTCAAGGCCAAGCTCGGGGCGGAGCGGGCAGTCCGCGCCTCCTCCGTGCCCTGGACCGTCGTGCGGGTCGCGCAGTTCCACGACTTCGCCTGGAACGCGGTGCAGACGATGGCGAAACTACCGATCCTGCCGATGCCGGGTGGTTTCCGGGTCCAGCCGGTCGACGTCCGGGACGTCGCGCAGCGCCTCGCCGAGCTCGCGTTGGGTCAGCCGGCCGGATTGGTCCCGGACCTCGTCGGCCCGACGGTCTACAGCCTCGGCGATCTCGTCCGCGACTATCTGCGAGCGACCGGCAAGCGCCGTCCCAGCTTCCCGGTCCACGTGCCCGGCAAGGTCGGCAGGGTCTACCGCGCCGGCGGCAACCTGACGCTCACCGGCGCCGACGTCGGCACCCGAACCTGGGAAGACTTCCGCGCCGACCACGTCTAGTTGCCCACAGCAACCATCGGTCAGCCGGTCTGCGCGGCCAGATACGGCTCGAGGAGCGAGGTCAGCTCGGGCGGCTTCCGGCGGGCGATGCCGGCCAGCAGGTCCGCCACCTGCACCCGCGGATCCTCCTTCGAGTCGACCTGGGTGACGGAGAGCAGCGGGGCCGGTGCGGGCAACTCCGCCTCGGCCAGGTACGCCGCCAACCGGTCGACGCGCCGCCAGCTCAGCGCGCTCTGCTCGTCATGCACCACGGCCACGGACCGCTCGCCGGCGCTCCAGTACAGGACGGTGTCGGCCAGCGCCGCGATCATGGGTTCGAGCGGTGGCGGGATGGCCGGATCGTCGTCGATCAGCCGCAGCATCACCTCCTCGACGTGCGCCCGGCTCACGTCCCGCAACTCCGGCACATCCGGCGGCATCGTCGCGAAGAACCGATCGATCGCCTCATGGTCGACCAGCCGGAGCCGTTTGGTCCGGGTCAGGTCGACAAAGGCCGTCAAGAATCCGGTCCGGTGCCTCAGCTTGCGCACCATCCCCGCGTAATCCCGGCCCAGGCTGGTGCCATCGGCGTACGACGGTTGCCCGGTGAACAACTCCAGGACGCGGGCGGCGACGTACCCGGTCTTGTCGATGACCTCGACGTGCGCATGCCCGCGCAACGTGGTGAGGAACCACTCGAGCTGCTCGGACCGCAGCAACTGGCTGGACTTGTACTCCGATCGATGCCGGAACCGGGACCGCAGAACAGCGACCACCTCGGCAGCCGCCGGTACGGCGAGGTCGACGCTGGCGTGCGTGATCACGGGCGAGGCGGGATCCAGGAGGTTGGTCCCGGAGAATCCGGACTCGTCACACGCGATCTCGAGCCACGACGACGAATGGGTCATCAGGACAGCAATCATCGGCCGAGGCGGGCCGGATCACCACTGGTTTAGTCCTGGCATGTCGGTGGTTCAGGGCTTGCGGGCGAGCCCGACCGCGATCAGGTGGGCCGCGCCGGAGGAGCTGAGCTTCGGATCGTCCGGCCGCCAACTGGCCAGATCGACCAGCCCGGGCTCGACCAGGTCGAGGCCGGTGAAGAAGCCCGCCACCTCGTCCCGCGTGCGGAACCGGACGTCCGGAAAGGCTTCGCCGAGCTTCTCCTCGACCGCGGTCGCGAAGTCGGCGTACCGGCTGCCGTCACGCGGGTTGATCGGATGCGTCAGCGCCAGGTAGGAGCCGGACGGTACGGCGTTCAGGTACGCGGTGATGAACCGCTTGATCTGGCCCGGGTCCGGGATCGCGTGCAGCACCAGCCCGAGCATGATCCCGAGCGGCTTGGACAGGTCGAGCGCGGCCGCCACCTCGGGATCGGCGAACACGGCCTCCGGATCGGTCAGATCGGCACCGGCGAAGAAGCTGTTGCGGTCGTCGGCGAGCAGCGCCCGGCCGTGGGAGGTCGCGGTCAGGTCGTTGTCGACGTACACGACGACGGCCGACGGATCCGCGGCCAGGGCGATCTCGTGGGTGTTCGGCGGGGTCGGCAGGCCGGCCCCGAGATCGAGGAACTGGCCGATCCCGCCTTCGGTGACCATCCGACCGATCGCCTCGGCCTGCCACAGCCGGTTCGCCCGAGCCGCCTCCGGCGCCTCGGGTGCGAGTTTGATCAGCTCCTGGAACAGGCGACGGTCAACCTCGAAATTGTTCTTGCCGCCGAGGAACAGGTCGTACAGCCGGGCCTCGGCGGGCTGGTTCAGGTCGATACCCCGCCTCGATTCAGATCCGAAAAGATCACGTGCCGGAAGCGTAGCGGGAGCACGGTTCGCGACCGCAGCGGGGTTGTGTCGCAGAACACAGAACGAACCTGTCCCACCCCACGGGAGATCCTCACAAGTTCGTTGGCAAGCGCTTGCCAAGCGCGTCGACCGCCCTCAGACTGTCCGGCACCGCCCCGACCTCCCGGAGGAACCATGGATCGCCGGACCTTCCTGACCACAACACTCGGCGCCACTCTCACTGCCGGTCTCGTCTCCCCGACCACCGCGCAGGCCTGCGCCCGCGCCGTCCAGGTGAAGACCCTGGACGAGCTCCGCAAGGCGATCGCGTCGGCCGCGCCGGGTGCCGAGATCGTGCTGGCCAACGGCACGTACGCCGTACCCGCCGATCAGAACATCGCGATCACCGGGAAACACGGCACCGCGTCCGCGCCGATCACCGTGCGGGCCGCGTCGCGTGGTGGGGTGACGCTGACCGGGAAGAACGGGTTCGTGGTCGCGGATTCGTCGTACGTCGTGATCAGTGGGTTCAAGCTGCGGCAGGAGGCGACGTTCGAGATCCCGACGACCTGCCGGAACCTGACGATCAGCCGGAACGACGTTCAGCTCGCGGACATCGAGGGGACGCATTGGCTGATGGTCCGCGGCGACTCGACGACCGTGGAGCGCAACCACTTCCACGGCAAGTCGACGCTCGGCGTCTTCCTCGGTGTCGAGGGACCGGGCTCGGACGGGATGGCCCGCGGCGTACGCATCGTCCGGAACTACTTCTCCGACCACACCTACGCCGGTGACAACGGTGGTGAGCCGATCCGGCTCGGGCTCAGTGGCCGGTCGCTGAGCGACGCCGGCGCGATCGTCGAGGAGAACCTGTTCGAGCGCTGCAACGGCGATCCGGAGGCGATCTCGACCAAGTCGACCGGAAACACGATCCGGCACAACACGATTCGCGACAGCCTCGGCGGGATCGTCCTGCGACACGGCAACAACGCCCGGGTCGACGGCAACCACATCCTTGCCGGAAGCAACGGAATCCGGATCTACGGCAACGATCACCTGGTGGTGAACAACTATCTCGAACGGATCGGTGGCGCCGGCATCGTGCTCGGCAGCGGCAGCGTTCGCGACCACAAGCCCGAGGATTCGCCGGAGAGCCGTCGCGGCAACGACGCGCCCGACCGGGTGACGATCGCACTCAACACCGTGCTCTCCTGCGGTACGGCGATCGCCGGCGAATCCCAACGCACCCTGCCGCCGCTCGGCTGCGTCATCTCCGACAACCTCCTGGTGGGCGACTCGGGCACGACGCTGGTCTCGATGCCGTACCTGGACGGCATCAGCTGGTCCGGCAACCTCTGCTGGGGCGCCGCAACCGACGGCAACCTCCCCGCGGCCGGCTTCAGCCGCAAGGACCCCAAGCTCGCCACCGGCTCCGACGGAGTCCGTCGCCTCACCGCGACCAGCCCGGCCATCAATACCGCCACCAAGACGTACCCCACCGTCACCCGAGACCTCGACAACCAACCCCGCACCGGCCGAGCCGACGTAGGCGCCGACGAATACAGCACCGCCGCACCCCGCCACCCCCTGATCCCCGCCGACGTCGGCCCAGCCTCGCAATGAGCCCTCGCCCGCCAACCCGTGCGGAGGAATCGTGATTCGAGACGGCCGGCAGCAGGCAAGGTGTCCGTGCCGCGTAGGTTGGGGTGGATCTCTTCCCGTTTCGGGCGCAACATCCTCCCGAACCTCCTCCCTACAAGGCGAAACCCACCCCCCGGACAAACCCGTGCACCTCCCGAGACCCCCCGGCCCGGCCACCGGCTCCTGGATCGGCGCCCCCTAACACGAGCGGATAACCGGCTCTTGTGTGGGATGTGTGGGTTGATGCGGACAGCGCTTCGCGGCGCCTGGCCCGTTTGCCGCCTTCGGCGGGCGCGCAGATGGCTGTTGTGCGCTCAGGTCGTGTGCGCGAGCCGGGTGCCGGCGATGTGGTTATCGCGGTCTCCGAACCCCGCGGGGAGTTGTGAGCCGGGTTCAGTTGATCGAGTCGTGGATCCGGGTCAGGAATCGGCGGCGAGATTCGCCGATATCCACGACTCGATATCCCGGCCCGAACCACTAGCCACGACTCGATGCGCCCGGCTTGGCCACGGCCGGCCACGGCCGCCGCCGTCTTTCCGGAACTTCCTGGTCGCTATCCGCAGATTTACTTCCGGAAAGACCCAGCCCGCCCCCACCACGATCCACCCCCGTAATCACACCCCGCACGGACCCCGTACGTCAGCCTCACCACAGTCCACTCCCTTGACCACACCCCGCCCGTGCGACCACTCCGGTGAGCGGCTCCGGAATAGCTGCGATCCTTCCCTGGTCGCGGTGGTGTGGGTCAAGGGTCGAAGATCGCGCAGCGACGCCGAAGGCGCCCTTGA